>NZ_JBEXGU010000104.1:0-33732 GCF_040607515.1 Streptosporangium sp. NPDC005286
GCCGGCACCCCGGCACTCATGTCGAAATCGGGAGTCGACCGATGACCACAATGACCGTGAAAGGCTCACGGCGGCGGGGAGCGGGGGCGTTCCGGCGTGGGCTGCAACGCAACCTGACCGCCTACGGGTTCCTCTGCGCGGCGCTGATCTGCTTCGCCTTCTTCTCCTGGTACCCCATGGTGCGGGAGGTCCTGCTCAGCTTCCAGCAGACGAACTTCGTCGACGACCCGACCTGGGTCGGCCTGGAGAACTTCCGCACCGTGACGGAGGACTCGGCGTTCGCCGACGCGTGGCTCAACACCCTCGCCTTCACCGGCCTGGCGCTCGTGTTCGGCTACGTCATCCCCTTCGTGGCGGCGATCGTCCTCAACGAGCTGCGACACGCGCGGGCCTACCTGAGGTTCATCGTCTATCTCCCGGTGATGCTGCCGCCGGCCGTCGGGGTGCTGCTGTTCAAGTGGTTCTACGACCCGGGCGCCGGACTGTTCAACCAGATCCTGGAGCTGGCGCACCTGCCGGCCCTGAGCTGGCTGGACTCCACGGACACCGCGCTGATCTCCCTCGTGATCGTCTCCACCTGGATGAACCTGGGAACCGGCACGCTGATCTACCTCGCCGCGCTGCAGAGCATCCCGAGCGAGCTGTACGAGGCCGCGGAACTGGACGGTGCCGGGATCTTCAAGAGGGTCTGGCACGTCACGATCCCGCAGACCAGGCTGATCCTGCTGGTGATGCTGCTGCTGCAGATCGTGGCGACCATGCAGGTCTTCATCGAGCCGTACCTGCTCACCGGCGGCGGCCCGGAGAACGCGACGCTCACCGTCGCCTACCTCATGTACCAGTACGCCTTCAACTTCGGTGACTTCGGCGCCGGGGGCGCGCTCGGGCTGATGCTCATGGTCGTGCTGATGGTGTTCTCCGCCTTCTACCTGCGCCTGTCGCGGGACAACCAGAGCTAGGGAGGAGCCGAGCCGATGTCGAACCTCACAGTCCACCCACCTCGCCCCGCCCCCGCCCGGCCACCGGAGCGGGGCTCGGGGAAGAAGGCCGGGCGGACGCGTGCGGCCAAGGAGGCGCCCAGGGAGTTTCGCAGCCTGGTCTCCCCGCACACGCTCAACACCCCGCGCGGGCGGCTGATCTACCGGATCACGCTGACCCTGGTGCTGGTGGTCTTCACCGCCGTGTTCGTGTTCCCGCTCTACTGGATGGTCACCGGCGCGCTGAAGACCCCCGAGGAACTGGCCCAGATCCCGCCGAGCTTCTTTCCCACCTCCTTCGACCTCGGGGTGTACGCCGAGGCGTGGGACCAGCTCGACCTGGGACTCTTCCTCACCAACACCGTCGTCTACGCCGGCGGCGCCTGGCTGTTCACACTGGCCATCGACGTCTCGGCCGCCTACGCGCTGTCCAAACTGCGGCCCGTGCTGGGCAACGTGGTCCTGGCGCTGATGCTGGCCACGCTCATGATCCCGCCGATGGTCATCCTGCTGCCCGCCTACCTGACGGTCAAGGACATGCCGATCTTCGGCTGGGACCTGCTGAACACCCCGTGGGTGATCTGGTTGCCCGCGGCGGCCAACGGGTTCTTCATCTTCCTGCTCAAGCGTTTCTTCGACTCGATCCCCCGGGAGTTGCTGGAGGCCGCCCAGATCGACGGCGCCTCTCCCGCCCGCATCCTGTGGTCGATCGTGCTGCCGGTCTCCAGGCCGATCCTCGGAGTGGTGTCCATTCTCTCGGTGGTCAACGTCTGGAAGGATTTCGTCTGGCCGCTGCTCGTACTGCCGGACGGGGAGAAGATGACGATCAGCGTGGGCATCGCTTCGCTCTCGGCGCAGATGCCGCAGAACGTGCTGATCGCCTCATTGGTGATCGCGAGTATCCCGACCATGGTCGTCTTCTTCATCTTCCAGCGCAGCATCATGGCCGGCCTCACGGCCGGCAGCCTCAAGGGCTGACCTCGTTACCCACTTTCAACCGCAAGGAGTTGTTCCAGCATGTCCGGCAGCACCTTCCCGGGAGCGACCCCGGACCCCGAAACATGGTGGCGGGGAGCCGCGATCTACCAGGTCTATCTCCGGAGCTTCGCCGACGGTGACGGCGACGGGATCGGCGACCTCGCGGGACTTCGCGCTCGCCTGCCATACCTCTCCGACCTGGGCATCGGTGCGATCTGGCTCAACCCCTGGTACCCGTCGCCGATGGCCGACGGCGGGTACGACGTGGCCGACTACCGTGACATCGAGCCATCGTTCGGCACGCTCGCCGAGGCGGAGGAGTTCATCGCCGAGGCGCATGCCCTGGGCATCAAGACGATCACCGACATCGTCCCCAACCACGGCTCCGACCAGCAGAAGTGGTTCGTACGGGCACTGGAGGCCGGGCCCGGGTCGCCCGAGCGCGAACGCTTCCTGTTTCGCGAGGGCCGGGGAGCGAGCGGTGAGCTGCCGCCCAACGACTGGCAGTCGATCTTCGGCGGTCCCGCGTGGACCCGGGTCGCCGACGGCCAGTGGTACCTGCACCTGTTCGCCCCCGAGCAGCCGGACTTCAACTGGGCCAACCCCGAGGTCGTCGAGGAGTTCCACGACGTGCTGCGCTTCTGGTTCGACCGGGGCGTGGACGGCATCCGGATCGACTCGGCCGCCCTGCTGGTCAAGGACATGGACAGCGAGGGAGGACAGGAGGCGTACACCGACCTCGACGGCGTGCACGACATCTACCGGGGCTGGCGCCGGGTGGCCGAGGAGTACGACGACCGGATCCTGATCGGCGAGGTGTGGCTGCCCGACCAGGAGCGCTTCGCGCTCTACCTGCGCCCCGACGAGATGCACACCGCGTTCAACTTCGACTTCCTGGCGTGCCCCTGGGACGCCGCCGCGCTGCGCCGGTCGATCGAGGAGACCCTGGCCACGCACATCCCGCTGGGCGCGCCCCCCACCTGGGTGCTGTCCAACCACGACGTGACCCGCCCGGTGACCAAGTACGGCAGGGCCGACACCTCCTTCGACCACGCCGACCGCAAGCACGGCATGCCGTCGGATCCGGTGCTGGGCGAGCGGCGGGCCCGCGCGGCCGCACTGCTGGCGATGGCGCTTCCCGGCGGGCTCTACGTCTACCAGGGCGAGGAGCTGGGGCTGCCGGAGGTGGAGGACCTGCCGGACGAGCTGCGCCAGGACCCGATCTGGGTCCGTTCCGGCCACACCGATCCCGGCCGTGACGGCTGCCGGGTGCCGCTGCCCTGGTCGGGTGACGAGCCGCCGTTCGGGTTCGGCGCGGGGCAGCCGTGGCTGCCGCAGCCGCCGGAGTGGAAGGCGCTGACGGCCGAGGTGCAGGCCGCCGACCCGGCGTCCATGTTCACCCTCTACCGCGCCGGGCTGGGTCTCCGCCGCGAGCTGCTCGGTGACGGCACGCTGGCCTGGCTGGAGGTGGGGGAGGGGGTGCTGGCCTTCCGCCGGGAGTCGGGCCTGATCTGCGTGGTCAACCTCGGCGCGGAGCCGGTCTCCCTGCCGGAGCACGAGTCGGTCCTGCTGGCCAGCGGTCCGCTGGAGGGGGACAGGCTCCCCTCCGACACCGCCGTCTGGCTCCGTGTGATCTGATCCCCCTCCGGGGCCGCCGCTGACCGGCCGTACCTCGCTCGGCCGGTCAGCGGCACCGTCCACCGGTGGCCTGGTGCATCCGGGTGGCACTCCGGCCCCGCTCACTATTTTGATCTACTTTGTAAAGGGCGTGGCTCTGAGCGCCCCCGCGGCCAGGGCCACGAAAAAGGCCAGCAGGGCGGGGATCCCCAGCGCGCGGGGCAGGTCCATCAGCTCGGCGGCACCTCCGATCAGCACGGGGCCGGTGAGAAATCCCACGTAGCCCAGGCTCGACACCCGGGCCAGCGCCTGTCCGGCGCGAGCCGGGTCGCGGCGACCGGCCGCGGAGAAGACCTGGGGAACGATGCAGGACAGGCCTGCCCCAAAGCAGCCGAAACCGATCACCGCGGCGACCTGATGGTCGGCCAGCAGGGCCACCCCGAGTCCGGAGGCGGCCAGCGCACCGCACGCGCGCACCAGGTTCACCGGCCCCAGCCAGGCGGCCAGCCTGTCGCCGGCGAATCGGCCGGCGGTCATCATGATCGAGAAGGCGGCGTAGGCGGCCGCGGCGAACCCGTCGGAACTGCCAAGGCTCTCGCTCAGGTAGACGGAACTCCAGTCGGCCGTGGCTCCTTCCCCGATCATGCAGCAGAAGGCCAGGACACCCAGCAGCATCACCCCTTCACCCTTGCCGGACGCCGGTTCCGTTCCCGAGGGGACGGCCTGTGCGGTCGGGGGGAGCGCCCAGCGGGCCGCCCAGAGCGCGAGCGCGGCGATCACCGCGGCGACCGCGGCGAACGTGGCTCCCGGGCTGAACGAAGCCTGGGCGAGCAGTCCTCCGGTGGTGGCGCCGAGGAACCCGCCGCTGCTGAACACCGCGTGGAAGGACGACATGATCGGTCGGCCCATGGCCTGCTCGACCTCGACGGCGCCTGCGTTCATCGCGACGTCCAGGGTGCCGTGCACCGCGCCGAAGACGAACAGCGCGACGGCCAGGCCGGCCAGGTTCGGCATGTAGGCGGGCAGGACCAGCACCACGCTCTGGGCGAAGGCCATCGGCAGCATCACCTTGGCGCTGCCGTAGCGGTCGACCAGGCGGCCGACCACCTGCATGCCGGCGATCGCCCCGGCGGCGATGCCGAGCAGCGCGATGCTGAGCTCGCCCTCGCTCAGCTCCAGCCCCTGCTTGATCGATGGGATACGCGCCGTCCAGGTGCCGATGGCCATGCCGGAGAGCAGGAAGAGCAGGTAGATCGCCACCCGGCCGCGCAGCAGCGCGGCCCGGTCGAAGGGGATGACGTGCATGGGGGAGGGCTCCAGTCAAGTGGTGCGGATCAGAGCAGACGGTTCGGGCCGCGGACTTTGGGGCGGGCCGTGGAGCAGGGGCTCCGGCAGGGCGGGTCAGACGGCGCGGACGGCGACGCCTGCCGCGATCATGGCGTCGTGCTCGGCGGGGGGAAGCGCGGTGTCGGTGACGACCATGTCGAGGCGGTCCAGCGGGCAGACCGCGCCGAACGCGGTGCGGGTGAACTTGCCGGAGTCGGTGGCCGCGACCACGCGCCGGGCGGAGGCGATCGCGGCCTGCTTGACGGCGACGTCGGACAGGTCGTGGGCGGTGAGGCCATGTTCGGCGGACAGGCCGCAGCAGCCGATGACCGCGGTGTCGAAGCGCAGGGAGCGGATGGCGCTCTCGGTCAACGGGCCGGTGAAGCTCAGCTCACCGGGGCGGACCTCCCCGCCGGGCAGCACCAGGCGGATCCGGGGGGCGCTGCTGAGCTCGGCGGTGACCTGCAGGCAGAGCGGCAGGACCGTCAGGCGGCGGTCACGGATCGCGCGGGCGATCTCCAGGGAAGTGGTGCCGCTGTCGAGCAGCACGGCCTCGCCGTCGGCGAGCAGGGCCGCGACCTCGCTCGCGATCCGCCGCTTGGCCTCTGTCGCCTCGCGTTCGCGGACCACGAAGGGCGGTTCCTCCCCGCGCAGCAGCAGGCTCACCGCGCCGCCGCGGACCCGCCTGACCACGCCCTGCTGGGCGAGCTCGTCGAGGTCGCGGCGGATGGTCATCTCCGAGACCGCGTGCTCGACCGCCAGCTCCGCGACGGAGACGGCGTCGCTGGCGCGCAGCGCCGACATGATCGCGCGAATGCGATTGTTACCTTCCATGTGTTCATTTGAACATGGAGTATGTGAGGTTGGCAAACGTGCGGAACAATGGCCGCCATGCGCGCGAGTCGTCTGCTCTCCCTCCTGCTGCTCCTGCAGACGCGGGGGCAGCTGACGGCCACCGAGCTGGCCAGGGAGCTGGAGGTCTCCGTCCGCACGGTCTACCGCGATGTCGAGGCGCTGTCGTCGGCCGGAGTGCCGGTCTACGCCGACCGCGGGCCCGCCGGTGGATATCGCCTGCTGGACGGCTACCGCACCCGCCTCAACGGCCTGACCGCCGAGGAGGCCTCCTCGCTGTTCCTGGCGGCGCTGCCCGGCCCCGCCGCCGAACTGGGACTGGCCGAGGTCGCGGCGAACGCCGAGCTGAAGATGCTCGCCGCGCTGCCCCCCGAGCCGCGCTTCCACGCCGCCAGGATGCGCGAGCGCTTCCACCTGGACGTGCCCGGCTGGTATCGCGACGCCGACGCGGCTCCCTTCCTGGGAGAGGTCGCCGAGGCGGTGTGGGAGCAGCGCCCGCTGCGCATGACCTACCGCCGCTGGGGGCCCCGCGACGTCGAGCGCCTGGCACACCCGTACGGCCTGGTCCTCAAGGGCGGGTCGTGGTACATGGTGGCCGCCGCCGGTGAGGGGGAGCCGCGCACCTACAAGGTGGCGCGGATCGTGAGCGCCGAGCTCCTGGCGGGGCGTTTCGAGCGCCCCGCCGACTTCGATCTGCCCACCTTCTGGCAGCGCTATGCGGCCGACTTCCGCGAGCGGATGTACACCGGTGAGGCGCTGGTGCGGATGGCGCCCGGCACCGAGGGGATGCTGCGCCACACGGTGGGCGCCGAGGTCGCCGAGGCCGCGCTCGCCGCCGCGGGCCCGCCCGACGAGCGCGGCTGGGTGGTGCTGCGCCTGCCGACCGAGTCCGTCAGGCACGCCCACTGGCTGCTACTGCGCCTGGGGGCGGACATCGAGGTGCTGGAGCCGCCCGAGTTGCGCGAGCGGATGGCCGCCACCGTCGCCGGCCTGGCCACGCTTTACGGCACGAGTCCCGGCTGAACGTTCGCCTGACCGGCCGGGCGCTGCCGGGAGGTGCGCTCACGCGTCGCGCAGCCGCAGCGCCAGGCCGCCGCCCAGGAGCGCCGCGGCGGCCCAGGCGGCGAGCACGCCGAGGCCCGCCCACGGGGCCAGGGGCAGAGCGGAGAGGTTGGTGGTCGACTGGATGGCGAGCCCCGCGTTCATCGGCGAGAGCCGCCACAGGAACCGCTGCCAGTCCGGGTCGCTGATCATGAAGGGAAGCACCGAGAGAACGTAGAGCAGGCCGAACACGACGCCGATGGCGGCGGCGGAATCCCGTACGGCGGTGGCGACGCCGAGGCTGAGCAAGGCGATCAGCGCGAGATAGAGGACCGAGCCGGCGGCCGCGCGCAGCGTCGGCCCGTCGGCCAGCGACAGCGGCGGGTGGCCGTGCGCGGGGGTGAAGCCGTTGCCGGGCAGGATGAGCCGCCCGCCCAGTACGGACACGAGCACGGCAACGGTCCCGGCGGCCGTCGTCAGGCCGGTAAGGATGGCGGCCTTGGCGGCCAGGACGTGGCTGCGGCGCGGCATCGCCGCGAGGGTGGTGCGGATCATCCCGCCGCCGTACTCGCCGCTGATCGCCAGGACGGCCAGGATGGCGACGGCGGCCTGACCCACCTGGACCCCCATGAGGCTGAGCTTGGGGACGTCGTGGTCACATCCCACCGGCCGGCAGGAGACGGTCGCGGCCGCCGCGGCGCTCACGGCCGCGGTCAGCACGATGACCGCGAGCAGCAGCCGGCCGGTGCCCGGTATGGTGCGCAGTTTGGTCCATTCGGCGTGCAGCGCTCGTCTCATGCGTCCCTCCGGCGCAGTTGGAAGACGGCCAGGCCGAGGGCGAGCACCGCGTAGCCGCCCAGCACGGCGAGCCCGGCCCATGGCTCCAGCGGGTAGTAGCCGCCCTGCGGGCTGTGGTGGCCGAGCACATGCGCGTACTCCGGGATGCTCTGCTGGATCGCGAAGCCGGCCGCCGGGGTGAGCCGCAGGAGCCACTGCGCCACCCCCAGGGGCAGGACGGAGGCGGTGGCGAGGATATGGGGCACGACGATGGCCACGATGGCGGCGGTGACCGCCGCGGCGCTGTGCCGGAACAGGGCGCCGAGAGCGAGTGCGAAGACGGCGGCGGCGGCGAGCAGTGCCGCGATGCCGGCCACGACGCGGAGCTCGGTGAGCGTGCTCACCGGAAGCACGGGGTTGCCGTCCGCGCGCAGGATCCGTGTGCCGACGGGGACGACCGTGCCGGCGGCGGCCAGCCCGGCGACGAAGGTCACCGTGCCGATCACCACGGCCTTGGCGGCCAGGACCCGGCCGCGCCGTGGGCTGGCGAGCAGGGTGGTGTGGATCAGGCCACGCCGGTATTCGGCGGTGATGAACAGCACGGCCACCACGATCACCACGATCAGCCCGGCCAGCACACCGGACAGGGTGGTCTCGATGCTCAGGCCTTCCGTGCTCGGCGCGATGTCACCGGATCCGGTCACGGTGAACGTGCCACCGGACTCGACGACCCCGCTCGGCCGGTGATAGCGCTCCCAGTCGGTCTTTCCGGCGCCTCCCACATTGTCGCGGCTCCACTCGCCGCGGGGCGTCGCCCCCTCCAGGCTGACCTGGTCGAAGACAGCGGTTGCCTGGGTGAAGCGAACCTGCTGGATGCTGCCGCCGAGATCGGCCTGCTTCACCGTCAGATCGCCCGGGGAGGTGACGAAGAGCCCGACCCGCACCGTGGCCGGCAGTCCGGTCAGGCGAGCCGTGCCGACCTTGGTCCACTGCCTGCCGTCGGCCGACTCGTAGCCGGTGAGCGTGTCGCCGGATCGGGTCAGCCGCAGCCAGCGCGGGGACGCCGCGGAAACGCCGCCGGGCCGGCCGGCGGTGTCCCGAGCGAAGTTGTGCTGCATGCGCACTCCGTGGCTGCCGGTGACCATCACCGCTGCATAGGCGGAGCCCCGCCGGATGCCGTCCTTGATGATGATCCCGGCCTTCGCCCAGGGCACGACACCGGAGACGATCTTGTCGTGGTCGGGCGGGGGATAGGTGATGATGCCGCTCAGCGAGGTCACCCGGACGGTGATGCCGCCGTCTCCGGACAACGGCCGGTGCGCGAAGGAGAACGTGTCGTCCACCGCCTCGCCGTCCGGACCCACCGGGAGGGCGGGGCAGACATCGCTCGCACCGCCGCAGGATGTGTGGCTGCCTGTGACGGTGAGCAGTCCGAGCAGCACGATGACCAGCGCCGCGACCACCATGCCGATCAGCTGGCCGCGGACCGTACGGAACTTGGTCCACTCCGCGCGCAGCAGTTGGGCGAAGCCGCCGCGCCCGGCCTGCGGGTCCGAGCGGTACGGGGTGACGGTGCCGGTGGTCATCGCGTGGCCTCCTGTCCCAGGGAGGCGCGGAACTCCACCTCGTCCCGGGTCAGGTCCATGTACGCCTCCTCCAGCGTCGCGCGGTGGGCCGTCACCTCGGAGAACGGCACCGCGTTCTGACCGAGAAGCGCCACGACGCGCGTCGCCTCCAGCCCGGAGACGGTGAGCGTGTCGCGCTCGGTGGCGGCCACGGTGGCGCCGGCGCGCGCCAGCACCTCCATCGCCTCCGCCCGCGCCGTGGTGCGCAGCGCGACCTGGCCGCGGGATGCGGCCGCGATCAGCTCGGCCACGCCGGTGTCCGCGACGACCCGCCCCCGGCCCACCACCACGAGATGACCGGCGGTGTCCTGCAACTCGCTCATCAGGTGGCTGGAGACCAGGACGGCGCGGCCCTGCTCGGCCAGCGACCGCAGGAAGCCGCGAATCCACACGACGCCTTCGGGGTCGAGGCCGTTGACCGGCTCGTCGAGCATCAGCACCGGCGGGTCGCCGAGCAGCGCCGCGGCGATTCCGAGCCGCTGCCGCATGCCCAGCGAGTAGCCGCCCGCCTTGCGTCTGGCCGCCGATTCCAGTCCCACCAGCCCGATCACCTCGTCGACCCGCCTGGCGGACAGTCCCTGGGAGTGGGCCAGCCACAGCAGGTGGTTGCGCCCGGTACGGCTCGGCTGCGGCGCGGTGGCGTCCAGCAGCGCCCCGACGTGGCACAGCGGCCGGCGCAGGCTCCGGTAGGGCCGCCCGCCGACCAGCGCGTAGCCCTCGTCGGCCGCGTCCAGGCCGAGAATCACCCGCATCGTGGTGGACTTGCCCGCCCCGTTGGGGCCGACGAAACCGGTGACCTGCCCCGGTTTGACGGTGAAGGACATCCCGTCCAGCGCCGTGGTCCGGCCGAAGCGCTTGCGCAGCCCGGCGACTTCGATGGTTGCTCGCATGCCAGGCAGACTAGGCAGCGGCGGGGACGCGGTCGTCACGCCGCGGAGCCATCTTCGCCGTCACGGGCAGGAGCGACACGGCATCCCTCACGTGAGGGATGCCAGAACGTCAGATGACCACGACAATGGCCTTCGTGCACCCAGCGGACGACCGGATCGGCGGATGGGCCGCCGGTTGGCGGCGGATCGCCGCGACCCGGCACGCGCCTGTCGCGGCCGGCGCGCTGCTGGCGGTGCTCGCGCTGGCCGAGTCGATCGCGCAGGCCCGCGACACACCGCTGGCGAAGGCGTTCGGTCATGCCGTCACTACACCGGTGGGCGAGTCGATCGTGCACGGCGGGGGTGCGCCGCCGGTCGAAAGCGGCAACCCCGCTCTGTATCTCGTGGTGTTCGGCCTGCTCGGCCTGGCCAGCACGCTGCCCGTCGCGCTGCTGTGGACGCAGCCGGCCGCGGCCGCGGTGGTCGTCTCCGCGACGGTCATGTTGTCGCCGGTGGCCTTTCACACGCTGACCGTGGCGGGTGTGGCCGCACAGCTGATCTGCGGATACCGGCTCGGCCGCACCGGCTCGCAGCGGCTGGCCGTCCTTCTCGCGGCACCGTTCCCCATCCTGGCGCTTGCCGTTCCCTCGGGCGGCGAGGCGGGGGTTCTCATCCTGTTGGCGGCCTGCCTGGCTCCGGCGGCGGCCCTGGCCGGGATCGCACGGCGAGCCCGTGCTGAGGCCCTGGAGAACAGCGCGGCCCGGCAGGTCATCGCCGACAGCCTGCTGGAGCACACCGCGCGCGGCGAGCGCGCTCGCATCGCCCGCGAGCTGCACGATGTCGTCGCCCACCACATTTCCATGGTCGCCGTGCAGGCGGAGACGGCCCGGCTGGCCGTGCCCGGGATGCCGGCCGCCGGTGCGGAACGATTGTCGGCCATCGGGGACACCGCCCGGGCGGCGCTGACCGAGATGCGGCGACTGCTCGGCGTGCTACGCGAGGACGCCGAGGCGGACGCGGCGGACCGGCGGCCCCAGCCGGGCCTGCGCCTGGCCGAGCTCAACGAGCTGCTCGACCAGGCGCGGCAGGCGTCGGGCACGGGTGTCCGCCTCATCCTGCGCGGTCCGCCGGTCACGCTCGACCCAGGTGTCGAGCTCGCCGCCCACCGCATCGTCCAGGAGGCCCTCACCAACGCCCGGCGGCACGCGCCGGGCGCCGCCGTCGACGTGGAGCTGCACTACGGTGGCGATGCTCTGCGCCTGCTCATCCGCGACAACGGACCCGGCCCCCGTGCCTCGGTGCCTGCCGGCGGTCACGGGCTGTCCGGCATGCGGGAACGTGCCACAGCCGTCGGGGGTGAGCTGCGCACCGGCCCCGCCGCAGGCGGTGGCTTCCTCGTCGAGGCGCGCCTGCCCGGGGCGGCCGGATGACCGGCAGGCCACCGATGGTTCGCGTCGTCGTCGCCGACGACCACCTGGTCGTCCGCACTGGCTTCGCCGAACTGCTCAACACCCAGCCCGACCTCGAGGTGGTCGGCACCGCCCGCGACGGGGCCGAGGCGGTACGGATCTGCCGCGAGCTGTCGCCCGACGTCGTCCTGATGGACGTCCGCATGCCGGGGATGGACGGTATCGAGGCCACCAGGCGGCTCGCCGGCGGGCCACGCGTCCTTATTCTGACGACCTTCGACCTGGACGAGTACGTCTACGACGCGCTGCGTGCCGGAGCGAGCGGATTCCTGCTCAAGGACGTCACCGCCGAGCGGCTCTTCGACGCGGTACGGGTCATCGCCGCAGGCGAGGCGCTCCTGGCTCCGGCGGTCACCCGCCGCCTCATCAGTGAGTTCGCCCTGCTGCCCCCGAAGCCCGACGCCGTCTCCATGGCCGCGCTCGCCGCGCTCACCCCTCGTGAGACGCAGGTCCTGCGGCTGGTCGCGGAAGGCCTGTCCAATCCGGAGATAGCAAGCCGGTTGACGGTCACGGAGGAGACCGTCAAGACGCATGTGAGCCGGGTGCTGAACAAGCTCGGGCTACGCGACAGGACACAGGCGGTCGTCACGGCGTACGAGACAGGACTGGTCGTGCCGCGCTCCCGCGGGCCGATCACCCGAGGCGGCTGATCGATTGCGAGCACCGGGAGCACCCGCGACTGTCGTCGGGCCGCAGGTCAACATGAGCGCCCCGGAGCGAGGCGAGGGCAGACGACGTTGGGCAGAGGGTTCAGAGCCAGATGGTGCCGAGCCAGGCGGTTGCCGCGGCGGCTGCCAGGAGGGCGATGTTGAGTCCGATCTGCCGGACCTCGCCGCGGCTCAGGTGGACCGCGATGCCTCCTATCTGGATCAGGACGAGGCCGCTCGCCGCGGCGATGGCGAGCCAGGGCGCGATCCCGGTCAGCGGCGGCAGGATCAGGCCGGCGGCGCCGAGGACTTCCAGGACTCCGATCAAGCGGACGAGCGGCATGGGAACGGTGTCGACCCAGCCCATCATCGGCTGAAGCCGCTCCTGGCTTTGGGTGATCTTCTTGCCGCCGGCGTAGAGGTAGAAGACGGCCAGGAGTGCCGCGACGATCCAGTAGGAAATCTCCATGAAGGACACCTCGGGGGCTAGTGACGCGGCGCCGGCCACGATGGTTACCAGTCGTAAGTAGCTTCATGATGCGTCACTATTGAAAGCCTTACAAAAGGCACATGCATGTGCGTTACACACAGAGGGCTGTCATGTCGGAGTACGAGCACACCTGCATGATCCGAGGAGATGGCGGACGGACGATCCGCGCCATCCTCGACCGCATCTGCAACAAGTGGACGCTTCTGATCGTGGCGACCCTCGATCAGGGAAGCCTGCGCTTCACCGGCCTGCACCAGCAGATCCCCGGGATCTCCCAGCGCATGCTGACCCTGACGCTCCGGAACCTCGAACGCGACGGCCTGGTCTCCCGGACGGTGCACGCCGAGGTCCCGCCACGGGTCGAATACGCACTGACCCCCACCGGTAAGAGCCTCATTCCGCCCGCATTGGCCCTCGCCGGCTGGGCCATCGAGCACGTCCCGCACATCGAGACCAGCCGAGAGGCCTACCAGACCCGAAACCAATGACCCGGTGCCCCGCCTCCGGCTACTTCGCCCCTGGTACGCCGATCTTCAACGGCGCCCCGGGCCAGAAGCAGGTCCTCGGCCATGGCCGCACCGCCCTGGCGGCAGCTCTCCGCAGGTCCGCGACGAACGCGGCCCTGGTGCCGGCGTCGCCGACCGGCTCGCGGAAGACCTGCGCGTCGGCTCGCCCTTCAGCCACGCCCATGCGACCATGCCGGGCCGTTACTCCTTCGCCTTGCCCGAGCTGCCCGGAGGAATGCGGCCGTCGGGTGAGCCAGACGACCTGACGTTCAGCGGTACCCGGCCCGGTGCTCACCCGCTGACAACATCCTCTGTTCTTGGGGCGGCGTAGTACCACAGCTGAGGTGCCATCCACACGATCATGGCGACGGTCATCACGGTGAGCAGTCCGCCAACGCAGATCGTCACCTGAGGGCCGTATACCACCGCGGCGGCCCCGTGCAGCAGGTTGGCGATCTGCGGGCCCCCGATGAGGACGACGGTGAGTGATCCTTGAATCCGGCCGCGCATGGCGCCGTCGGTATACGCCTGTGAGATGGCGTTGCGGAAGGTACTGAGCACGAAGTTCGCCGCACCGCCGAACATGAGCGCCGCCAGCGCGAGCCAGAGTCGCGGAGCCAGGCCAAGGACCACGACGGTTACCCCCCAGACGGCGGCAGCCGATGCCATCAGGGCACCGTGGCGACGGGCGCGCGTGAACCTTCCCGACATCAGCCCGGCCGCGAAGACACCGGCCGGGTAGGCGGCGTAAAGCAGGCCCAGCTCCAGGCCTCCTCCCGCGGGCCCGCCGTAGGTGCGTTGCGCCAGTTCCGGAAAAAGCGCTACCGGCATCCCGAAGACCATCGCAGCGAGATCTACTGCCAGCACGGCTACGAGCACCCGGCCGGCAAGCAGGTAGCGGAACCCGGCGAGCACCTGTCCAAGCGTGGACCGACGCCGGTCACGCTGTGCCGGCGCATCGTCCGTTGCTGCTTTTGATATCCCATCGGGCAATCCGTCACGTGACGCCGGGTGAGGGCTGGGCAAGATCGGCGGCAGCTTGGCCACCGCCCACACGACGGCCAGCAGCGCAACGGCGTCGAACAGGTAAAGCGTGCCGAGCCCGACCACCGGAATCAGCACGCCTGCCAGTAACGGGCCCATGATCGACCCGGTGTAGCGGACGAGCGAACTGAGACCGTTCGCCGCGGGCAGCAGGCCGACGGGTACGAGGCGGGGCACCGCTGCACCCATCGTCACCATGATCGCCCCGAAGGTCAGTCCTTGGCATGCCACCAACGCCAGCAGGACGGCGACAGAGCGGCCTCCCAGGGCGGCCTGAGCCCACAGCGCCGCGTAGGTCAGCGCAAGGCCACAGTGAGCGGCCAGCAGCAGCCGTCGCCGGTCCATGAGGTCGGCGAGGGCTCCGACCCACAGCGACGCGATCACCAAAGCACCGAATGACACTGCGGCCGCGGCGCCGACGGTCGCGGACGAGCCGGTCAAGGTGAACAGCTGCGTCGGCACCGTGACCACGCTGAACGAGCCACCGACCGCGCAGGTGGCCGAGGCGGCCCACAACCGCCGGTAGGCGGGGATCGCCAGGGGACGCCGGTCGAGCGTGTACGCGCCCAAAGAGCGTACAGCCGACGCGCTCACCTTCCACTCACAGCGTCACCGCATCAGCCACCACGCAAGCGATGTTGTCCGGGGCGCCCGCGTCGTATGCCAGCCTGACCAGCTCATCGAGGACCTGCTCAGGGGCACCCGTGCCGCTCAGTACGCCGCGCAATGACTCTGTCGCAACGACGGTGGCCAGTCCGTCGGAGCACAGCAGGTAGCGGTCGCCGGCCACGGCCGTATGCAGCGACAGGTCAGGCTGGGACCGGCCTGTGCCCGTGAGTGCACGGACCAGCAATGAGCGTTGCGGATGCGAGACGGCCTCCTCCGGGCTGAGGCGGCCTTCGTCGACCAGCGACTGCACGTAGGTGTGGTCGTGGGTGATCTGGAAGATCTCGCCGTCGCGCAGCAGATACGCTCGCGTGTCACCGATGTGCACCAGCGCCAGCTGGGAGCCAGACCACAGCATCGCGGTCAGCGTCGTGACCGCCTCACCGGACAGTGCCGACTCGGCAATGCCGCGAATCGCCCGGTCGGCCTGACCAATCGCATCGGCGAGCGCGCCGAGAAGGTCACCGGCAGGTACGGCCTTCGTCTCCAACGGCTTGAGGGCGTCGATGGCCGCCATGCTTGCGAGATTCCCACCCGGCCCGCGCATTCCATCGGCCACCGCCAGCAACCGAGCGCCGGCGTAGGCGACGTCCTCATTGCTCGTGCGAACCAGCCCCGACTCCGACCGTGCCGCGTAGCGGATCCCGATCATGGTTTCTGCGTCTTCCACAGCGCCACCCCTTCCTGACAGGTAGTCGACGAGGAAGGTGGCGAGTTGTTCGCGTACAGCGGTGTCGGCCATGACCTGTGCCCAATAGTCGGCGACCTGCTCGGCCGCCGCATGCGGCTCCAGGTCGCATACCTGGCGGATGCGGGCCAGCGGCATGCCCAGCCGCCGCAACCACGCGATCAACCGGGCCCGCTCTAACTGCGTCGGATCGTAGAAGCGGTACCCCGACCCCCCGTCCACCGCAGCCGGCCGGAGCAACCCGAGCTCGTCATACAGCCGTAACGCCTTCGGCGACAATCGCGTAGCCCGGGCGAACACCCCGATCGTCAGTAACCCCACACCCAACCCTCCTCGCACCGGCCAGGACGACCGGCACCACGATGCTGCGCCTTCACCCAAGGGCAAGGTCCACCCCTCACCGTCGGCGAGGCCACGAACAGAGCAATGTGTCACCAGTCCCGAACGGCAAGCGGGAGCCCGGTTGGCCGTCTCAGAAGCATGGCCCCATGATCGACGAGACAGGACAGCCACCCCGCTGGCAAGACCTTCGCGGGCGGGAGACCCAGCGGATAGCGGCGTCCGACCGGCGGGCACGGGAGGGGGGAGGTTCGAGCCGAGAGCCCATGAACGGCTGGATTCTCCGTGTATGAATGAATCATGACCGCGCGCTACGAAGGCCATGCCGAGTGGTACGACGACTACATCGGGCCCGGTGCCGCCGCCAACGTCGACTGGATAGTCGATCTTCTCGGTCCTGGAGAAGGCCTATGCCTGGACGTCGGCTGCGGCACTGGCCTGTACCTCGACACCATCCGATCGACCGGCCGGACCGTCGTCGGTCTCGACCGTTCAGCCGACCAGTTGCGTCTGGCCCGCCACAGGGACCGCGCTCCGCTCCTCCAGAGCGACGCGACGATGCTCCCGTTCGCCGCGGACACCTTCGGCACCGTCACCGCGCTGTGGGTCTCTACCGATATCGGTGACTTCGCCGGACTGCTGAAGGAGGCGGCTCGCGTGCTGCTTCCGGGTGGTTTGCTGTTGTTCTACGGCGTGCATCCCTGCTTCAACGGCCCGCATGTCGAGCTCCGTCAGGACGGAGCGGTGGTCATCCATCCCACCTACCGGATCAGGGGCCGGCATAAGCGCTCGCCGTGGTGGCGTGAAGGCGGAGTCCGGGACCGGGTGGGGATGAGCCACGTGCCGCTGCCCGACTTGATCAACGCGTTCATCGACGCCGAGCTGAGTATCGATCGGGTGTACGAGCCGCGCGAACACCTCGTCCCATCCGTGCTGGCAGTAAAGGCATTTCATCGAAACTAGGCCGACGGGGTGGAGAACAGGACACGCGGCTCCAAGTTCAGCCGATCGGCGATCCGGGCCACCGCCACGGGCGGCGCCGAGCGAAGCTCGTCGGCGGTATCGAGGACAGGACGGAGTTCGGCCCAGGCCCATGCTCCGAGCGTCGTGTCGGTCGTGGTCACGGGAGTCCGCGGCTGCTCGGGAACGAATCCCTCTCGCAGTCCGGTCGACATGCCCATGATGGCCTCGACCTGTGCCCGGGACATGCCGACGCCCGCCAGCGTGGCGCGCATGGCGTCGTCGCCGACGCGGTGGGCGGTGACCGTTCTTGGCGACCGCGGCATACGCCGCGACGGGGTCGTCGGTCTCGCCGGGCGGCACGACCAGGAACAGCGCGTCGACGCCGCGGGTCGCCTCGGTGACGGCCGCGGCGACCCGCAGATCGACCTCAGGGGGGACTTCGGCATCGGTGGGCGGCTGTCCCGCAACAAAGGATCGAACGACATGCCGGCTCATTCACGCGCTGCCGGTGTCAGGGACGTATTCCAGAAGTCGGCGTAGCGGCCACTGCGGCGCAGCAGCTCGTCGTGGCTGCCTTCCTCCACGATCCGGCCGCCGTCCAGAAAGACGATGCGATCGGCGCGTCGGACGGTCCGCAGCCGATGCGCCACCATCACCACCGTCCGGCCCGCCATCAGGCGCTCGATTCCTTCGTGGACCGCCGCCTCGTTCACCGGGTCCAGTGCGGAGGTCACCTCGTCCAGCAGCACGATGGGCGCGTTCTTCAGCAGCGCTCGCGCGATCGAGACACGCTGGCGCTCACCACCCGACAGCAGTGCGCCACCCTCGCCGACATTCGTCGCCCATCCGCCGGGCAGTCGCTCGATCACCTCGTCCAACCGCGCCGCGGTTGCTGCCGCCCGCACCTCGGCAACGCCTGCGTCGGGACGGCCGAGACGCACGTTCTCCTCGATCGTGCCGTCGAAGAGATAGACATCCTGGAAGACGATGGCGATCTGCGCCATCAACACCTCCGTGTTGATCGCGCGCACGTCCACGCCCCCCACGCGCACCGCGCCCGCGTCCACGTCGTAGAACCGTGCCAGCAACTGCAGCAATGTGCTCTTACCCGCACCCGACGGTCCGACAATGGCAAGCCGCTGTCCCTCTGGTACGGACAACGAGACGTCGTCGATCACCGTGCGGTCGCCGTGCTGGAAGGCGACGGAGTCGAACTTCAGGTCATGGCGTTCCGGCTGGATCGGTTCGGAAGCCTCCGGCAGCGGCTCGGTGCGCAACACCGTGTCGAGTCTCGCCAACTCGGAACGTGCGCCGCGGAGTTTGCCACCGATATCCGCCAGCGACAGCAGCGGATCCGCGCAGCGGGCGGCCAGCACAAGAATCGTCAAAATCTCTGCCGCACCGACATTCCCGCCGAGCGCGAGGTAGGCGCCCAGGACCAGCAACACGGTGAACATCGCCTGCACCGTGAGCGTCAAGCCCAACACGCCGGGCAGCGCCGACAGCGTGGAACGGCGGGACGCGCGCTCGCTGTGCCTCGCCACCCGACAGTCCGGCGTCTTCACCGATCACCGTGTCGTATCCGCGTGGCAGCTCGAGAATTCGATCATGAATATTCGCCAGCCGGGCGGCGCGGATCACGTCATCGAGGTCGGCGTTCGGTACCGCCAGCGCGATATTGTCCGCGACCGAAGCGCGTAGCAGGCGAACGTCCTGGAAGACGAAGGAGACCATCCGGTAGAGCTCCCGGCTGCCGAGCTCGCGCAGATCGACACCGCCAAGGGCGATCGAACCGTGGGCCGGGTCGAAGAACCGCGGCAACAGCTGAACCAGCGTGGACTTTCCGCTTCCCGACGGCCCGACGATCGCGGTGACCGTTCCCGGCTCGAGCACCAGGTCGATCCCGCGCAGCACCTCGTGATCGGCGACGTAGCCGAATCGAACCTCACGCAGTTCCACCCGGTGACCCTGTGGTGCGACCGGGTGCGCAGGCTCCGGTAGCGACTGCACCGCGAGCACGTCCCGGATCCGGCCGGTCGCGCGCCGGGCGGCCTGTATATCGTCGAAGCCGTGGCCGAGGGCCGCCACCGGGGCGGTCAGGCCCAGTCCGAGCAGCAGGAAGGGCAGCAGGCCGGCCGGGGCCATGCCACCGGTCGTGATCAGAGCCGTACCGCCGATCAGCACGACCAGCAGCACGAACGGCGGTGACAGCGCCAGCTGCATCCCCGCGGCGATCCCGGAGATACCGCGCACCCACCGCAGAAAGGTGCCGACGAAATCGTCCGTGGCCGTGCGGAATCTGTGGTGGGAGCGCTGGGCTCCGCCGAACGCCTTCACCACCGAGATGCCCTGTACGAACTCGACGACGGAACTCGCGATCCGTCCCATGGCCGCATCGAACTCCTCCTGCTCGCGCAGCCGGGTCGGGGTCATCATCAGGGGGACCAGCGCCACTGCCAGCGCCACCGGGATCAGCGTGATCAGCGTGAGCCGCCAGTCGACGGTGAACAAGTAGACCAGCGACACCAGCGGCACCACGAACGCGGCGACGAGCTCGCCGGGGGTGTGGGCGATGAACGGGTGCACGGCACTCACGTCCTCCCCCACCACCTTGGCCAGCTCGCCGGTCCGGCGCCGGGAGAACCAGCCGATCGGTACGCGTCCCAGCCGCGCGGCCAGTTGCCGGCGAAACGACAGTTGCACCTGGCCGTCGAGAACATGTCCGAGTCCGGACGAGGCGGCCGTGAACAGCAGTCGGACGAACAAGCCGACCGCACCCGCGATCACGACGAACCAGACATGACCGTGATCGATCGGGCCGGGCGACAACAGCGTACGACCCAATTCGACGACCGCCAGCAGCGGCGCCAAGACCCGCGACAGCGCCAATCACCTGCAGGACCACAACGGCGGCGAAGCTCCCCAGATGAGGGCGCAGCAGCCCTGCCAGGCTCTGCCCCGCCGCGGAATCGGCAGCTGATGGTGGTGGTGCGGACCGTCCCCTCGCCTCGGCAAGGTCAGTGATTGTCATCGCTCTCCCGTCTTCGTCAATCTCGTCGCGACCAGGCCCGCAGTGGAGCCGATGGTCGTATTCCCGGGGCGGCCCACCGACTGTGTCGATCGACCCGCGGTCATCTCGTCCATGGCGGCGATGATGTGGAACACAAACCGGCAGGCCGGGACCCGTCACCCGGCAAGGGCCCCTCGGAGGAACTCGACGATCTCCGCCCGCGCGGCCTTCGCGTGCGGCACCAAGCCCGGCATGCTGAGGAACGCGTGCGTCGCTCCGGGATATTCGGTGAGCCGCGCGGGCGTCCCGGCCGCTTGCAGTCGTTCGGCGTAACAGCGGCCGTGATCGGCCACCGGATCAATGGTCGGCACCACCACGAGCGCTGGGGCCAGCTCGCTCAGGTCGTCGGCATACAGCGGCGACAGCGCACGAGGATCGGTTCCCGGCGGAACGGCGAGCCGCTGGAACAGCCGCATCTGCGTCACGGTGAGGGTCGGGCTGTGGGCGTGCCGGCTGATCGAGGCGTGGTCGAACCCCGTCGAGGTCAGGTCGACAGCGGGGTTGACCAGCACCTGCGCCCGCAGGAGCAGGCCGGACTCTCTGGCCCGGATCGCGGCCAGGGCGGTGACCATCGAGCCGGTGCTCTCGCCGAAGACGGCGGTCCGCGCCGGGTCGACTCCCCACTGCGCGGCGTGCTGCACCACGTGCCGGAGCACGTCCCAGCCGTCGTCGACGGCCGCCGACAGCGGAGTCTCCGGGTCGAGGAGGCGGTGCTCGACCGAGACGACGACCGCGGGCAGCCGTGCGGCGAGGTGGCTGTTCACCCAGTCGCTCTGCACCGCCGTGCCCACGAACCCGCCTCCGTGCACGTGGAGCACGAGCGGCAGGCCGGCCCGGTCGCCGCCTTCGCCGCCGCGCCCGGGCGAGGGCCGGTACACCCGGACCGGGAGCTCGCGGCCGGGCAGCGCCACCTGTTGCCACTGGATCGCGGCGCCGCGGTCCGGAAACCCGCTGATCACCCGCGCCAGACGGGATGCCCGCTTGCGGTTCACCGCGTCGCGCAAGGCGACCAGTTCCTCGGCTGTCATCGCCGGCCAGTCCGGCTCCTTTCCCAGGGCGTGCAGCAACCGGACGCCCAGCGGCGGCCGCTCCGTACCGGTGACCTCGCTCATGCCTTCTCCTCGGCCGGATAGTTTCGCTACCACAAGTATCGATACCGATCGTAGCGCAATAGGTTATCGTGTGGGCATGACCCGAGCGACCACATCTGCCAGACCACCCGGTCGCCCGCGCTCCGGTGTCAATGCCGTGGTCTTCGCCGCAACACTGAGCACGGTCCACGAGCTCGGCTACGCACGTGCCACTGTCGACCGCATCGCCGCCGCGGCCGGCATCGCGAAGACGACGATCTATCGTCGCTGGCCGTCGAAGGGTGCGCTGATCGTGGACTGCCTCCTTGACGCGTTCGGCCCGGTGCCGCTGGAGGGCGCCGATCGAGCCGAGCTCATGTCATCGGCCGTCCGCTGGATCGCGGCGAAGGTCGGCGAGCCCGGGGTAGGCGACGCTTTCGCAGGCGTGTTCAGTGACGCCGTCAGCGATCCGGCCCTGCGCGAGGTCCTGTCCGCGCAGTTTCAGGACCCGTACCGGCTCGCGCTCCAGGACGCGCTCGGCGAGCCGGAGAACCGGGTCCTGTTCTTCATCGACGTCGTCGTCGGAACCCTGCTCCACCGGATGGGCATGACCGGCGAGCCGATGGCCGACGCCGACGTCGCCGCACTGGTCGAGATGGTTCTGCTGCACTTCGCTGACGGTGCCGCTTCGACCTAGACCTGCCGTCGAACCGGCAATCGGCTCCGGCGGCGAGGAGGCGGCCAGAGCCCGGGCGCCTCGGCTCCTGGGATTCACCGACGACCTGCCGATCCGTGTCGTCGCCGTACAGTCGCCTCACCACCCCACGCGAACCTGTCATCCGCTACGACGACCTGGGCGCGCCGGCGCTCCTGGCCGAGATACCCCAGGACGCCGCACGCGACAACACCGACGTGGCCTCGATCACCCGCATGGCCGAAAGCCCAGAAGATCTGGAGACTCTGGACGCCTACTGCGCGCATAGCGGCCATCCCTTCCCCTTGCCGTAAGGCTGAACACGTGTTTAGTATAATGACCATGTGTTCAGCTCGTCGGCCATCCTCGTCGGACCTGACCGCCCAGGCCAAGATCCGTAACGCCGCCATAGCCCTATTCGCCCGCGACGGTTTCCAGAAGACGAACCTGCGCGCGATCGCCGCGGCGGCAGGCGTCAGCGCCGCCCTGGTCATCCACCACTTCGGCAGCAAGGAGGGGTTGCGCAGGGTCTGCGACGAGTACGTCCTGCGCAACCTCGTCCAGCACACGCACGACGCCCGCCCCGAGGGCATGCAGGACCTGCTCCGCGAATACCTTGCCGATCCCGAGGAGTACGTGCTGCACGTCCAGTACATGGCACGCGCGATGGAAGAGGACTCACCGGCGGCGACCACGTTCGTGGACACCCTGGTGGCCGAGGCCGAAGCCGTGCTCAGGGCAGGGGTGGCCGACGGGACCATGCACCCGTCCAAGGACATCAGGGCGATGGCGGTGTGGCAGGTGGCGATGAGCGTGGCCCTGCTCACCATGGCACCGCCTCTGACGCGTTCACTCGGCTACGAGAGCTTCGGTCCCGAGGTGCTGCACCGCCTTGTGACGCCGATGCTCGAACTCACCACCCGCGGGCTGTACACCAACGACACGCCACTGAAGGCCGCCGAGGCCGCCTGGGAAGCCTCACAGCAGAAAAGAGGTGAATGACCGATGCCCGTCTCCGTTCCGGCCCTCACGCCGCTGCAGGCCACGCTGTGGTTGACGCTGTGCGGCAGGGCGCTGGATAACCGCCTGCCCAACCCGATCTTGGGCGACGCGCTGGCCGACGAGATCGTGCGGAAGACTGATTACGACTACCGGAAGCTCCACATCTCCCCGAGCTCCGCGATCAACATCGCGCACCGGGCCAGGAAACTGGACGAGATCGCCCAGCGGTTCTTGGCCCGCCACCCCGACGCGGTCGGCCTGGACCTCGGCGCCGGCCTGGACAGCCGGGTGCTCCGCATCACCCCGCCGCCCACCGCCGACTGGTACGACATCGATTTCCCCGAGGTCCTCGCCGCCCGGCGGCACCTGTTGCCCAAACGCGCGACCCCGCACGGCATCGGCGCAGACCTGAACAGTCCCGCCTGGCTGGAAGCCCTGCCTACCGACCGGCCCGCCGTGATCGTCGCCGACGGCCTGATCGCCTTCTTCTCGGAAGAGGAGATGATCTCCCTGGTGAACCGTCTCATCGAGCACTTCCCCAGTGGGGAGATCGCCTTCAACGGCTACAGCAAGTTCGCCATCTGGGCGCAGAAACACGCCAAGATCGCCGAAACCATCCGCGGCATCACCAAGTTCCCCGGCCTCGACGACCCCCGGGACGCCGAACGCTGGCACCCCAAGCTGAAGCTGGTCCGGGAAATCCTGTGCCCCCGAGAGCCCGAGGTCGCCAAGTTTCCGCTGGGCCTTCGCCTGATGAACCGCCTGACCGCGGTGAGCGCGTCGCTGTCCAGGATGGGCAACGCGGTCTTCGTCTACCGCTTCTAGCTCCCCATCGATCTCCACATCCACGCTCCCTCGCGGAGGGCGCCGCGATCGACCGCGCCCTCGACACGGTGGCGAGCCCATTTCACCAACCCCATTTCACAATGCAAGGACGCCAACCATGGCTGAGATCGATGCCATCACCGTGGCAGGATTGGTCAAGTCGTTCGGCCCGACTCGGGCACTGGACGGCCTCGACCTCGTCGTCAGGACCGGCGAGGTACACGGGTTCCTGGGACCGAACGGCGCGGGCAAGAGCACCACGATCCGGATCTTGCTGGGCCTGATGCACGCCGACACGGGCACCGCCCGGCTGCTCGGGGGAGACCCCTGGGTGCAGGCCAGCGAGCTGCACCGCCGCCTGGCGTACGTGCCCGGCGACGTCACCCTGTGGCCCAACCTGTCAGGCGGGGAGGCCATCGACCTGATCGGCCGGCTGCGCGGGGGCCTTGACCGGGGGCGCAGGGACGAGCTGATCGAGCGCTTCGATCTCGATCCGCGTAAGAAAGGCCGCACCTACTCCAAGGGCAACCGCCAGAAGGTGGCGCTGGTCGCCGCACTCGCCTCCGGCGCCGAACTGCTCATCCTCGACGAGCCGACCTCCGGCCTGGATCCGCTGATGGAGGCGGTGTTCAGGGAGACCGTCCAGGAGGTGCAGCGCTCCGGCGACCGTACCGTGCTGCTGTCCAGCCACATCCTGTCCGAGGTCGAGGCGCTCTGCGACCGTGTCACCATCGTCCGCGACGGCCGCACCGTGGAGAGCGGCACCCTGGCCGAGCTGCGCCACCTCACCCGTACGTTCGTCGAGGCCGAGCTGGCGAGCCCGCCGGACAGGCTGGCCGGCCTGCCTGGCGTGTACGGCCTCCGTACCGACGGCAGGCTGGTGCGCTTCAGCGTCGATGCCACCGCGCTGGACACGGCGCTGCGCCGCCTCACCGAGATGGGCGTGCGCAGCCTGGTCAGCCGGCCGCCGACGCTGGAGGAGCTGTTCCTGCGGCACTACGACCGCTCGGAGGCGAGCACCAGGAGCAAGCGCGCGGGGGCGGCCCGATGAACGCGCTCGACGGCGCGGGGAAGCTCATCCGCCTGGCGCTGCGGCGCGATCGGGTGCTGCTGCCCCTGTGGACCGTCTTCTGCGTCACGGTCCCGGTGGTGTTCGTCGGCGCGTTCAACGGCGCGTACCCCACGGCCGAGGCCCGTGAGGACTACTACGAGACCAGCGTCCACACCAGGGCCTTCACCGTCGTCTACGGCGCGCTGAAGGGGTCGAGCCTCGGCGAGCTGGTGGCTTGGCGCTCGGGGGTCCTCACCTGCCTGGTCGCGATCTTCGCCCTGCTCACGGTCATCCGGCACACGCGTACGGAAGAGGAGGCGGGGCGGCGCGAACTGGTCGGTGCCACCGCGGTCTCCCGGCACGCGGACCTGGCCGCGGCCCTGATCGTCACCTGCGGGGCCGGCCTGGTCCTGGGCCTGCTGTCGGCGCTGACGCTGATCGGCCAGGATCTGCCGGTCGCCGGCTCGCTGGCGCTCGGGCTCGGGTTCACGGCCGCCGGCTGGCTGTTCGCCGGGATCGGCGCCGTGGCCGCGCAGCTCACGACCGGCGCCGGGGGAGCGCGCGCGATCGGGCTCACCGCTGTGGGCGTCGCGGTCATCCTGCGCGGCATCGGCGACATCGGCGTGCAGTCCGGCGACGGGCCCGCATGGGTGTTGTGGTTGTCGCCGTTCGGCTGGTCCGAGGAGTTGCGGCCGTACAGCGGGGAGAGCTGGTGGGTCCTGGCGCTCGTGGTCGCCGGGTTCGCCGCGCTCACCGCGCTGGCCGTGTCGCTGTCGGCGCGGCGCGACCTCGGCAACGGTATGTTCCAGGCCCGCCCGGGGCCGGCCGACGCCGCGCCTGGGTTGCGCAGTCCGCTGGCGCTGGCCTGGCGGCTGCACCGGGGGCCGCTCGTCAGCAGGACCGCAGGGCTCGCCCTGGTCGGGCTCGCGGTCGGAGCCATATCGGAGAGCCTCGGCGCGCTGATGGAGAACAGCGGTTCCACCGCACGGGAGGTGCTCGCCCGCCTCGGCGGCCCCGGCACGCTCGTCGACCAGTTTGTCGCGCCGATGATGACCATGCTCGGTCTGATCTGCTCGATCTTTGCGGTGCAGGCGGCGCTGCTGCTCAGGAACGAAGAGCGCGACGGACGGGCCGAGCCCCTGCTGGCCACGCCGGTGGACCGGCTGCGCTGGGCGGGCAGCCACCTCGCCTTCGCCCTGCTCGGGCCGGCGCTCGGGGTGCTGGCGTTCGGGTCGGTCGCCGGGCTGACGCACGGTTTGAACACGGGCGCCGTGGGGCGCGAGCTGCCCCGCCTCCTGGGCGCCGCGCTCGTGCAACTCCCCGCGATATGGGTGTTCACCGGGCTCGCCTTCGCGCTCTTCGGCCTGCTGCCCCGCCTGGTCGCGGGCACGTTCGCCGTGCTGCTGGGCACCATGGTGCTCGGCTGGGCCGCCCAGGAACTGCTGCTCGGCCAGTGGGTGATCAACCTGTCGGTCTTCCAGCACGTGCCGCAGCTCCCCGGAGGGCAGATGGCGATCCTGCCGCTGGTCGTCATGACCGTCTCCGCGGCGGTTCTCGTCGCGGTCGGCCTGGTCGGTCTCAGTCGGCGCGACATGCCCACGGGCTGAAGACCCTTGATGGACCCCGGGGCTGCCTCGGGGTCCATCGGGGTACGTCACCGGCGCAGGCGGCCCCCGCCGTGCGGAAGGTCTTGAGCGCCTTGGGGGGCCGAAGTAGGGGTTGCCGTAGTACTCGCGGAAAATCGGGCGGATATAGCCCGATAGGCTCCTGGGCCGGGGATCTTCGGGCTCTGGCAGGAGGTAGCCGGTTGGCGACGCGGGTGTTCGCGGACCAGGAACTGGGCACTGCGGAGGTTCCCCGAGATCGACCGGGAGGAACTGTTCCGGTTCTTCACGTTGCCCCCGGTGGACCGCCTTGGGCTTGCCGTCGCGTTGTGCACCTTGCCATGGTTGGGGTTCGTGCCGGACGACGTGGATCAGGGGTGTTGCTGAAACTCATCGACAAACGCTGCCGCTAGACACAGACAGAACCATCCGCGCTCACCCACCTGCCGCGACGCCGGGACCCGGAACCGCAACCCGAGAGGGTTCTTGCCGTTTCGGCTGAGAATTTTCAACCAGACCCGCCGAGCCCCGTGCCGTCATCCCAACACTATTGAAAACGGTTATCGCGGTCGAGAGGTCGCAGATGGGGTCGGAATCGATCGCTCGCCCCCGCGGGCCGTTGGCTCCGGCACGGGCTGAGCACGCACTGCGGTCGGACCTCGGACGTCAGGCGCCGCGCCTGTCCAACCGAGGGCGATAACAGCAGCGTTGCCCGGTCTCCATGGTGTCGACCAGGTGCGCGCCGACCACTGGATCGATCTCCATGATTCGACTGATCGCCCGCTTGACCGCTTTGCTCACCGCGACCCTGGCCCGTTCATCGCTACCGGTGAACTCGCGCATCCGTCCTTTGAGACCGGTGGTGGTAGTCAACTCATCGATCAGCCAGTCGCGTTCGCGGCGTAACGACGTGGCGCGTTCGAGGTCGTTCATCGAATCGGAGTCGTCGATCTCCGCCTCCAGCTGCGCCAACCGATCTGTGAACGTGCGCTTCGCTACGGCGTCCATGATCGGCTGGGATGAGAAGGAATCGTGAGCTACCGGGCCCGCCCCAACGGCTAGGTCGGTTGCGGGGATCTCCCGGCCAGGGTTGGCGATAAGAGTCGCCAGGTGCCGCATCCCGATGCGGTTCTCGACTACCACGGTCCGGCCCTGAAGCTCGATCTGCCACGCACGCCCCCGACGTCTGCAGGTGCAGATGGCCACCGCATCCTCGGCGGGCGGATCCTTCTCCGGGGGCAACACCATGCCGAGACTGAGCGCCTCCTGCTCAGCCCGTGCCAACTCCCGTCGGGCCTCGCCGTGGCCTGACCTCTGTCCGCGCGCGAGCACGTGTCCGAGTCGCCACCGGGACAGGACGGCCGCAGGCCAGTGGCCCAGCGCCTGGTTGGCACGGATGGCCTTGCGGAAATGGTCAATGGCACGATCCACATCGCCGACTGTGAGGGAGCTTGTGGCCAGGGAGTAGTGGACAGACCCGAGACAGGTGACGCCAAGGCTGCTGATGATCGGGAGATCGGCGAACGGGCTGAGCAGAGTGTATGCGCGGGCGGCGGCCTCGCTGTCGTGAAGCAGATATGCCGCCTCGACAACGCAGTACATCGTGAGGAGCCAACTGCTGGAGTGGGGGAGATCAGACAGATCCCGGCCGAGAACGCGCGCCAGCATGTGGACGGCTAATCGGTGCTCTCCTGCGGTGGCGGCGGCCACGGCCAAGGCGGCCAGATAGGTGCTGTCCACAGCGCTGTGTATGGGGGAATGCGCCAGATCGGAGATCACTTCTACCAGTTCACCGATACGGCCCTGATACCACCGGATCGTGCCCAGGTGCTCGCAGTACCAGCCGAGCGCATCGACATCCCCTGCCAGGTCCCCGCGCTCCGCGCACGTGGCCGCCATCGACTCCGCCTGCGCGAATCGGCCCGCGCGGATGCTGAGCATGACCTCCATGGCGCTGGCGACGAACCCGACCGCCAGGTGTTCGCCTCCCGCCAGGACGGAACGCAGCTCTGTCAGGCTGCGCTCGGCGTGTGGATCGGCGGCCATCAACAGATCAGCGGTTCGCCACATCAGGCCCATCGACAGATCCCCGCGGCGGGCCGTATGAGCAGCTTGGCCGATCAGTTCCTCGGCCAGCTCCAGACGGGTGGCGCCATCTGCCGGACCGAGAACGCAGTGGTGGGCCAGGCTCAACACCTCTGCTAGCGCCACAGGGTCACCCGCGCCTCTGACCTGCGCCAGGATCTCAAGGATCCGGTCATGTCGGCCGCTGCGGTAATCGTCCTCCGCGCACAGTCGGACGCGCAGGCGAAGTGCCAGTGATGATCGCGGATCGATCATGCTCAGAGCGTGGAGCTGGCGGGCACGGACCACCCCCGCCTCCGCTGCCGCGCGGTGTTCATGAACCCAGACACCGCCCAGCCCCAACGCCGCGCGGGCCAACCTTGGGCCGTCCCCCTGCCGGTCCGCCTCGCGGTAGGCCTCATCCAGCAGTCGCCTGCTGAGCCGCAGATCGCCCCTGGTGTGGAGCGCGAACTCTCCTTTCAGCAGTACGTCATCCAAGCCCATCCCACCGTACGCCGACGGCAGTTCCTCCGTGGTCACGACACCCCCTGAGACAGCACACGGATGCGCCTTCACAATCCCGCTCAGTGCTCCCACCGGCTGCGGCAAGATCGGCAGCACAGGCCCCCAGGTCCACAATGAAAGCTAACTGCGACCGTGTGAAGACCCGTATCGTGGCCCATCGCCAAAGTCGGCGCAAGACCCGAGATGTCCACCTGTGGACCGAATGGAACAGGGTGGAACACCCTCCGCGATCCGCATGCAAGAAGGATCCCTAGAGGCCGTCCTTACGCCCTCACCAGGACCGCAGTCCTCGTCCCAGCCTCCGGCGC
Organism: Streptosporangium sp. NPDC005286; assembly: GCF_040607515.1. NCBI lineage: Bacteria > Bacillati > Actinomycetota > Actinomycetes > Streptosporangiales > Streptosporangiaceae > Streptosporangium > Streptosporangium sp. NPDC005286. The sequence goes on from NZ_JBEXGU010000104.1 coordinate 29,088, forward strand.
GCTCCCCGACATGTCGGAAGGAACGCGCCACCGAACCCAAGACCACCCGACGAGCTCATCGGGGGACTGCGCGCACCCGCCATATCACGACGCATGCCGTTCCATCCAATGGAACCGGATGGAACGGCATGTAGGGAAAAGGGTTGCCGACCGGTTCGAGGGGCGAGCCTGGCGCGTTCCGTACATCGCCTTCGCGAAGGTAACGGGGGGTGGAACGCCTTACCGGGTAGCGGCCCTCAGCCGACCATCAGGAGTACATCCGTGTTCGACCTTGTCCTGTTGCCGCACTGCGACCTTCACGTCTCGCTCGACCGGGAGCGGCCCCGCATCAGGGTGTATGCGCGCTCAGCCGCCGATGGCGACGGGGTCTACCGGCTCAACGAGGTCACGGCACCGGGCGGCCTTCGACACCGACATCGTGGGTGACATCACCGCTCCGGGGCCGGGCCGCCCCTGTACAAAGGCCGCCCTGGCCGACCGCGAGCGGGTGCTGGGCGCTGACAACCTGCTCGGGAGCACTCCCAACCTGACTTCCAACACCGCTGCAATCTCGCCGCTGCTTGTTGAGCTCGATGCGCCTGGCTGGCGGTTTCTGCCGGTCCCGCCATGGGTGGCGTAGGACCTCCTTGTTTGCGATGGAACGGGATGGAACGGATTGGAACGCCCACAGTTATGGGGCCAAACACCTATGAACCAAACCCTAGGGAGGGAACGCGTACATGTCCGTGCACATCACAAACGTCTGGGACGGACTCGTCTCCGTGGAGCTGAACAGCGGGACCACGGTGCATCTAGCGCCCGGGGAGTGCTCGGGCCCGATAGAGGAGTTCGAGACCGGTGGCAACCAGTGGCTCGGGCTGCTCCAGGAGCGGGGCCGGGTGATGCTCGACCCGGCCGAGGCCGACCCGGGGCGCGGCAGAGAGCGCCGCCGCGCCAAGAAGGACGAAGAATCCCCGGCGAGTTGACGACTAGGACGGAAATCAGATGGAGCGATTGCATCCCGGCGTATATCTCGAAGAGGTGCCGAGCGGGGTCCGCCCGATCGAGGGCGTGAGCACCTCGACGGCGGCGTTCCTCGGCAAGGCGGAAACAGGCCCGCTGGACCACGCCCGGCTGGTCACGAGTTTCATCGAGTTCCAGGCCGGCTTCGGCGGATTCCTCAATGACAGCTACCTGGCCCACGCGGCGTTGCAGTTCTTCAACAACGGCGGAACACGGCTGTACGTCGTCCGGGTGGCCGCGAACGCCCAGACCGCGAGCGTGGAGATCGGCGACCGCAAGAGCCCTCCGGCCCGGACCCTGATCGTCGCCGCCGCCGGCGCCGGCAAGTGGGCCAACGATCTGGAGGTCGTGGTCACGGCCGGCACGCAGGACCCCGGCAACGAGTTCGCTCTCGCGGTCCGCCGCGGCGGGGTGGTCACCGAGACGTTCGACAACCTGAGCGTCAATCCCGACGCGCCGAACTTCGCGGAGAACGCCGTCAATGCCCGCTCCCGGCTGGTCCGGGTCAGCGTGGACCCGGCCGACGACACCACCGACCCCGGCAGGAGCATCTCCGGCGCCGGCCCGGCGACCACACTGCCGGCCGAGCTGCGCCGGCTGCAGATCAATCTCAACGGTGACGGCCTCCAGCCGATCGTGCTCGCCGATCCGGCCAGTGCCGGCGCCCAGATCGCTGCCGCGATCCAGGCCGCCGTCCGGCAGCTGACCCCGCTGCGCGGTAGCACACCGGCCGCCGCGTACAGCCAGTTCGAGGCGAAGTTTGAGAACAATCTCTACACCCTCACCTCCGGCGCTCCGGGCAGGCGCTCGTCCGTCCAGGTGGTCAACGCACCCGACGGCAACGCCGCCGCGCTGCTCAGACTGGGCACGACCAACGGCGGGTCCGAGACCACTGGCGCGGCGGTGCTGCGGCCCGCGGGCGGCACCTTCCTGCTCGGCGACGGGATCGTGGGCGGCGCCACGCTGAAAGTGACGGCGGGCAGCGACGGGACCACACCGCAGGACCCCGACTACCTCCAGGCGCTGAAACTGCTCGACCCGGTGCGCGACGTCAACATCGTCGCGGTCCCCGGGATCGGCAGCAAGCAGGTCATCGACGCGGGCAGCGGCTACTGCCGGCAGCGCGGCGACTGCTTCTTCATCGGCGACCTGCCGTCGTCGGTGCAAACCCGGGACTCGGCGCGGGCGTTCGTCGACGGCCTCACCGTCAAGAGCTCGTACGGGGCCGTGTATTTCCCGTGGTTGTCCACGGTGAACCCGGCGGGAACGGGGCCGGATCCGATGCTGGTGCCGCCGTCGGGCTTCGCCGCCGGGGTGTACGCGCGGATCGACTCGCGACGCGGCGTCTGGAAGGCGCCGGCCGGCACGGAAGCCAACGTCGTCGGGGCGGTCGGGCTGGCCCGCCAGCTGAGTGACGTCGACCAGGACGTGCTGAACCCGGCCGGGGTCAACGCCATCCGCTTCTTCCCCTCCTCCGGCATCGTGTTGTGGGGCACCCGCACCCTCGCCACCGTCTCGGACCCGGCCTACCGCTACATCCCCATCCGGCGGCTGGCCATCTTCCTGGAGCAGAGCATCGCCAACGGCGTCCAGTTCGCCGTGTTCGAGCCGAACGACGAGGACCTGTGGGCGAGCCTGCGGCTGAACATCGGCGGGTTCATGACCACGCTGTTCCGTGCGGGAGCGTTCCAAGGTGACACGCCGGCGAAGGCGTTCTTCGTCAAGTGCGATGCGCAGACCAATCCCCAGGAACAGATCGACGCCGGCATCGTCACGGTGCTGGTGGGCTTCGCCCCGCTGCGTCCCGCGGAGTTCGTCGTCATCCGGATCAGCCAGCAGACCGTGGGCAACTGAGGAGATACCGCATGGCCAAGTTCACCGTCAACGCCCATCGGTTCGACCCGTACCGCAACTTCAAGTTCCGTATCAAGATCGACAACCAGTACGTGGCGGGCCTGAGCAAGTGCAGCGCGCTGCGCCGTACGACGGAGGTGACGCAGTGGCGGGAGGCCGGCGACCCCAGCACCAGCCGCCAGCTGCCGGGCAAGACCCGCTACGAGCCGGTCACGCTGGAGGCCGGCGTCACGCACGACACGACCTTCGAGAGCTGGGCGAACCTGGTGCACAACTTCCAGGGCGACGCGGCCGGCTCACTCAAGGGGTTCCGCAAGGACATCATCATCGACGTCTATAACGAGGCGGGGCAGAAGGCGATCTCGTACACACTGTTCCGCTGCTGGGTGTCGGAGTACCAGGCGCTGCCCGAGCTCGACGCCGGCGCCAACGCGGTGGCGATCCAGCACATCGTGGTGCAGAACGAGGGCTGGCAGCGGGACGTCTCGGTGACCGAACCCACGGAGTTGTGATGACGGCGGACACGACGGTCCGGCTGCCCGCCGGGCTGCTGGACGCCGCCGGCGCCTGCCTGCAGGAGGCCGACGTCCGTCCGGTACGGGGCGAGGACGAGGAATGGCTGTACGCGCTGCCGCTCACGAGCTTGGAGTCCGAGGTGGTGACGGGACTGCTCGCGCGGTGCGTGAGCCGCATCGGCCCGGCGGCGCCCACCAACGGCATGGTCGGGCAACTGCCGGTGGGCGACCGCGAATGGCTGATCCTGCGGTTGTGGCGGCTGACCTTCGGCAACCGCGTGGAGCTGGTGCTGGCCTGCCCGCGACCGGCGTGCGCGGCCCGGATGGACGTCGACTTCGCGCTGGACGCCTTGCCGGTGGAGGAACGGCCGCAGCGGCCGGAGTACCGGTTCGCCTCACACGACGGCCCGGACGCGATCCGGCTGCGGTTCCGGCTGCCGCGCGGGGCCGACCTGGAGGCTCTGGGCCGGGACTGTCCCGAGGACACGACGGAGGAGGAACTGGCGGCCACGCTGCTGGGGCGCTGCGTGCTCGGCACCGGTGACGCGGCCCCGGCGCTTTCCTCACCACAGGTACGGGAGGCGCTGGCCGAGCGGTTACGGGCGCACTCGGCGCTCGTGCAACGGGAGTTCGACGTCACGTGCCCCGCGTGCGGGCGGGAGTTCAGCGCCGGGTTCGACCCGATCCTGGCGTTCCTGGCCGAGATGATGCGGCGTCGGCCGGAGTTCGACCGCGACGTGCACCTGCTGAGCCTGTACTACCACTGGCCGCTCAGCGAGATCCTGGCCATGCCCCGGCCGCGCCGGCGGCGTTACGTGCGGCGGCTGCTGGACCAGCTCGAACCGGCGCCGGCGGGGTAGGGGCTCGCAGATGTCGTCCTTTCTTCAACATCTGCTCCAACGGGGCACCCGCCGCCTCGCCGCGGCGGCCGGCGGCGCCGACCCGGACCCGGCGGAATCGGTGGAGCCCCTAGAGGTGACGGAATTCGTCCCGGCCGAGGTGCTTCCATGGCCCGTCGGCGCCGACCATTCGCGACCAGCCGGCGAGGAGCCGGAACACCCGTTCACCGCCCCGGTGCGGCGAAGGACCCCGGCCGTCGTCACTTCCCCCGGCGCATACGCGGCCGATTCCCCCGGTGGCCACGTGGCGGACTGCCCCAGCAGGCCCGCGGCACGAGAGGTCCCCGCACCCTCACCCGCCGGACGGCCGCCCGCACGGCGGGCGGACTCTCTACGGGCAGCGGACCGGGGCCGGCGGTCGCCGCCGGTAGAGAG
>NZ_JBEXGU010000105.1:0-33680 GCF_040607515.1 Streptosporangium sp. NPDC005286
GGCCGGTGGGATCGTTCTGCCACGGCCGGAGCCGGGCATCAGCCGCCCACCAGGTCTCGGTATGGCCGTCACGGAAACGACGCCGCACGCGCGTCCAGTCGGCGGGAGCGTCCAAGCCCCAGGCCAGAGCGCGGGCGGCGTCGATCGGGGTGTGCTCGGCATCGGCGGGCGCCCACAGGCCCTTGCGCCGTTTGAGCGCCGGCACATAGGCCAAACCCAGTGGCGCTCGCACCCGCTGATCGAGCCGCGCCAATCGGCTCATGGACGAACCAGGCCGCGCCGCGGGCAGAGTTCACGCTCCCGCCGCGCAGCCTGGCGCCGGTCACGACCGGGACGGCCAGCGGGGTGGGCAGCGTGGAGGCGGGCACGTTCAGCCCTCGTACCAGCACGCTCTTGCCGCCGATCTTGGTGTGCGGGGGCGACGTGCTCGGCCGCCGGTTCTCCCAGGCCGGCCGCATTATCGGCCCCGATCCGCCGTACGCGACCACGCGTTCCGCATCGAAGATCGCATGGGTCTTGGCAGATTCCCACCCGCCCCTAGCAGCCACAACCTTCCCAGATCTCCGGGCAGACGGGACCGTCCCCCGATCCCGCTGACCCTGGAGCCGGTCCACCCCGACGGCTCCCCCGTACCGGGCGTGGACCGGATGAAAAGGCCGGCGTCCACGGACCTGATCCCACCATCGTCCGGGACGCCGGCCTCCCCCACCTCGGCCACAAGCGGGTCGTTTACGGAGCGAGCCGGTGCAGGTCGCGGGGAAAGAGGGTGACCTGGCGTACGTTCGGCACGTCGAGCAGGCGTGCCATGAACCTTTCCAGCCCGAAGGCGAAGCCGCCGTGCGGCGGCATGCCGGAGCGCATCGCGTCGAGGTATCCCGAGTACGCCGACAGGTCGCTCTCGCCGCGCGCGGTCAGCGTTCGCACGTAGTCGGCGTGCCGGTGCATCCGCTGGCCGCCGCTGACCAGCTCCAGGCCACGGAATATCAGGTCGAACGCGCGCGAGTAGCCGGGCCGCGCCGGGTCCGGATGCGTGTAGAAGGCGCGGTGCGCGGTCGGGTAGCCCTCGACGAACACGAAGTCCGAATCGTGCTCGCGCAGGGCCCACTCCCCGATCCAGCGCTCGTGCGCCGGTGCGAGGTCGGGCTCGGCGGTGATGTCCTGGCCGGTCGCCTTACTGAGCATCTCAAGGACGTCGGTGAAGTGCACCACCACGGGTCTCTCCGTCAGCGCGGGCATGGTGACGTCGAGAAGCTCAAGTGAGGGACCGGCCGACGCGCGGATGCCGGCCAGCATGCCCCCGACAGTCGCGTGGCACGCGGCGATGACGTCGCGGTGGTCCTCGATGAAGCCCATCTCGGCGTCGAGGGACGTGTACGACGCCAGGTGGCGGGCGGTGTCGCTCGGCTCGGCGCGGAAGACCGGTCCGACCTCGTAGACCCGCTCGAAGACGCCGACCATCATCTGCTTGTAGAGCTGAGGGGACTGCGCCAGGTAGGCCGGACGGCCGAAGTAGTCGAGCTTGAAGACGTTGGCGCCGCTCTCGGTCGCCGCGCCCACGATCTTCGGGGTGTGGATCTCGACGAACGACATCGCTTCGAGCGCCGTACGGAAGCCACCGACCGCGGCCGCGCCGATGCGGTGGGTGGCGGCGAGCTTCGGGTGGCGCAGCGCGACCGGCGCGTGGTCGAGCATCGTCGGCAGGCTCGCGCGCAGGTCGGGCCGGTAGAGGTCGAACGGGGCCGGCTCGGCGGGGTCGGTCAGTGCCTCGATCACCGGCGAGGTGATCTCGACGCCGCCCGGCGCGGACGGCTCGACGGTGACCGTGCCGACGACGGAGACCGTCGTCTCCTCCGGCAGGGCCTCCAGCCGAGCGCGGACGGCCTCCTCGGACACCACGACCTGGGTCAGGCCGGCGGCGTCGCGCAGGATCAGGAAGGCGACCGACTTCAGCAGTCGGCGACGGTGAATCCAGCCCGCGACACGTACGGTCTCGCCGACGTGCGCGGACAGCTGGGTGGACAGGATGCGTTGCATGGTGGTGACCTCCTCTGGTTCGCAACGCGTCCCCTGAGAGGCGTGGGCGAGCGGGATCCTCGCGGTGCCACCACACCTTCGCCACACCGCCGGCTTGTGCGGCGTGGCCTCTGCAAACCCTTGACGTGGGCGATTCGGCGGGACTCTACTGGGCCCGGAGGCCGTTCTTCCCCGCAGCTCGGGAGGGTCTTCACACCCCGGCCGGAGTCCGCCTTCGCAGCTGCCGGCGGCTCTCTCCGACTCCGGTGATCGAGGCGCTACTCGTCTCCGTCATCGCTGTTGATCGCCACCCTACCCGGCCCACCCGGGTCGCGCCCAGTCCATTGACCGTCCTACGCGGAACATCGACGCACGCCCGGATAGATAGCGACATGATGTTGCTATAGTTCGCGACATGATGTCGCCAAGTTCTCGTCAAAGCTGGCTGCCTCTCTTCGTGCTCGCGGTCGGCGTGTCGATGGTCGTCATCGACGCGACGATCGTGAACGTCGCCGTTCCGGCGATGATCGACGATCTGGGGCTCACGGTCACCGATGTGGAGTGGGTCAACTCCCTCTACCTGCTGGTGTTCGCGTCCCTGCTCATCCCGCTGGGCCGGATCGGCGACCAGCGCGGCAGGCCGCGGCTGTTCGCCACGGGCATCGTGGTCTTCCTGGTGGCGAGCCTGCTGGCGGCGATCGCGGGGAGCGGCGCGATGCTGATCGGGGCCAGGGGGATCCAGGGAGTGGGTGCCGCGATGGCCATGCCCATGACGCTCGCGATCATCAACTCCACCTACTTCGGCAGGCAGCGGGTGATCGGATTCGCGATCTGGGGCTCGATCGTCGGCGGGATGGCCGCCATCGGGCCGCTGGTCGGCGGCTGGCTGGTCACCGACCACGGCTGGCGCGCGGCGTTCTGGATCAACCTGCCCATCGGCGCGCTGGTCCTGCTCGGCGCGCTGCGCATCCCCTCCTCCCGTGAGGATCGGGCCACCGGCCACGACCCGCTGGGCATCGCGCTGATCGTACTGGGCGTGTTCTCCATCGTCTTCGGCCTCATCGAGGGTCAGAAGTACGGCTGGCTCACTCCCCTGCGGGCCGCCGAACTCTTCGGACTGCGGTTCGAGGAGGTCTCCCCGGTGCCCTTCGCGTTCGGCATCGGCATCCTGGCCGTGGCCGCCTTCATCCTGCTGGAGCGGCGCCGCGAGCGGGCCGGGCGCCCCGTGCTGATCGACCTGACGCTGTTCACGTTGCCCGGCTTCCGCTACGGCGCGATAGCCGCGATGATCGTGGCGCTGGGCGAGTTCGGCGTGATCCTGGTGCTGCCGCTGTTCCTGCAGTCGGCGCTCGGCCACAGCGCGTTCACGGCCGGCCTCATCATCGCCACCCTCGCCGTGGGCACCTTCCTGGCCGGCGGCGTGGTTCCCGGCCTGACCAGGAAGTTGAGCTCGCGGACGGTCGTGCAGATCGGCCTCGCCCTGGAGGTCGTGGGCGCCGTCGGCATCGGTCTCTCCCTTGAGGCCGGCATGAGCGTGTGGCGGATCGTGCCCTGGATGCTCGTCTACGGCTTCGGCATCGGCTTCGCCACGGCCCAGCTCACCAGCGTGCTGATGGCCGACGTGCCCGCCCGGCAGGCGGGCCAGGCCTCCGGGTTGCAGAGCGCGATCCGCCAGGTCGGCGCGGGGCTGGGGGTCGCCGTCCTGGGCGGGGTGCTGGTCACCGGGCTCGGCTCGTCGGTCGAGAAGAACATGGCGTCCTACCCGGAGCAGGTCCGCACGAGCGTGGCGAACGCCGTGCAGGAGAGCGGTGGCGCGGCCATCCCGGAGCTGAGCGACCCGGCCATCCACGCGGCGGCGGTCGCGGGCGCCACGGAGGCGACCCGCAGGGTGCCGGTCATCACCGGGCTGGTCCTGCTGGCCGGGCTCGGCTTCACGTTCCTGCTTCCGCGCACCGCCGCTCCCGCCCGAGACCCCGAGGACGAGGACGGAGCAGGGACGCCCGAGCCCGATACTGGAGGACGCCACCTGGAGGTGTAGATGCCAAGGATCAGCGCGGCGACCGTCGCCGCCCACCGGGCCAACCAGCACGCCGCCCTGCTGGAGGCGGCGCGCGAGATCCTGGCCGCGCAGGGTGTGCACGCGCTCACCCCGGCGGCGGTGGGCGCCAGGATCGGCCTGGCCCGCTCCAGCGTCTACCGCTACTTCTCCTCCACCGCCGACATCCTCGCCCAGCTCACCGAGGAGGCCTTCCCCCGCTGGGCCGATCGCCTGCGCGCCACCGTGGCGGGGACCACGCCCGACGGGTCCGCCGCGTCACTCGACGAGCAGGTCCGGGCGTACGGCAGGACCGCGCTGGAGTTCATCGGCAGCCCCGACTACGCACTGATCCCGGCGTCGCTGACGCTCGGGCTGCCGCCCGAGTGCCGGGAACGGCTGAACGAACTGCACGAGTCGCTCATCGAACCGCTCGGTGACGTGCTCCGCGAGGCGGGATGTGACCATCCCGCGCTGCGGGCCGAACTCGCCTGGGGCGTGCTCCGCGCCGGCACCCTGCGTCTCATGTCGCAGTCCTCCGGCGGCTCCGGTACGGAGGAAACGGCCGAGATCATCAAAATCACCCTCGACATGTTCTGCCGAACCCTGCGTTGATCCACCATCCGCCTAATCCAGCGACTCCCCGATCGCGGGCACGCTGCGGTAGGCCACCCAGCGGCTGATCCGGCCTTCGCTGTCGAACGTCCCCGATCCCGCGAACGAGGACCTGATCGGGCCGCCCTCGAACTCACGGACGACGCCCTCGACGAGGCAGCGGTCGTCGGCGACGAAGAGCGACTGGATCTCGTGGTGCCACTTGCGGCTGCCGCGCCGCCCCTTCAGCAGGGCGCGCAGCGCCTCGCGCCCCTTGACCTCGGCCCGCTTGGGGCTGTCCGGGTCATAGGGCGGGTGGGAGTAGAAGGCGTCGTCGGTGAACAGGTCCGCGACGGCGTCGAAGTCCGAGTTCTCCAGGCCCTCGATGTAGTTGAGCACCGCCTGGCGGATGGTCTCGCGGTCAGGATGGGTACCGGGTTCCGTCATGATTCTCCTTCGTGGTCTACGGACACGAGACATCTCGTGCTCACCGCCTGTCTCCGGCCGGAGGCGACGACGCCTTCGGAGGTCCGGGGTCGCTGGGGATCGCCGAATTCGGCCGCGACGACCGGAACAGGCGGCCGGGACAGGCGGGGGTCGCCGGGCGCGGGAGGCGGGATCAGTTGACGGCCACGTCCAGTGCCGTCAGCATCTCCACCGGGAGCGGTTGCCAAAGCTCGGAACGGTCCGGGCGGCCGACCGGGGAACCGCCGGCGGAGAAGTGGCGCGACAACTGCTCGGCGAGGTCCAGCACGGCATCCACCATGGTGTCTCCCCGGCAGGTGAGGTCGCCCACCCCCAGGCATCGGGCCGAGTATCGGCCTTCCTCCCAGGTGATGGCCACCACGACCTCCACATGGACGGACTTGTCGTCCTGCTTGCTCATCATCCTCCGCTCTCCTCGACGGTCCCGCCTCACCGGGACACGCTGAGACGTCAGCCGCGGGTCAGCACGCCGTCCAACTGCCGTGCCAGGCGGTATCGCATGTTGGGCCCCAGCACGGCGAAAGAGATCGTGTACTCGATGTTCCGCGCGTCCCACTTCAGCCGCATCCGGCCGGATCGGGCGAGGTGCTGGTACAGCCACACGCTCGAGAACAGCATGTAGAAGTCCACCGCGTGCGGATCACACCTGACCCCGCCGGACGCGTGGTAGGCGTCGAGGAATTTGTCCCAATCCGTCATCATTTCGATCGTGCTGCGAAGATATCCGAGATCACGCGCCGGATGGCCCAGGGACGCCAGTTCCCAGTCCAGCACCGCGGTCAGCTCGTCACCTTCGGCGAGGACGTTGTGAAAGCCCAGATCCCCATGGACCAGCCGCACCTCTTCGTCGAAGTCCCTGACGTGCTCGTCCAGCCAGTCCAGCGCTCCGAGCACGCTCGGGTACGGCTCACTGAACTCGTTCACCGTGGCGCGGAAGGCGGCCAGCTGCTCGCACAGCTGATCGCCCGTGACGTCCTTGGTCACGAGGAACGGATCGTCGGCCAGGCCGCCGACGTCGAGGGAGTGGAGCAGGCCCACCTGCTCGGCCAGGGCCAGCGCCAGCCGCTCGTTCCTGGGCGGGTCGAAGACCTCCCCGGCCGTCGTCCCCCCCAGACGCTGCAGGATCAGGAACGGCGACCCCAGGGCCTCGGGGTCGGACTCGAGGTGGAACGGCTGGGGAACCTTCAGTCCCGTCCGGTGGAGCCGCTCGAGCAGCTTGGCCTCCGACACCACGGAGGTGTTGTTGAGGAGCGTCTCCTGGTCCTTGCGGATGACGAGGTCACTCGGGAGGTCGGCCGCGTCGTGGACGGTCAGTGCGTAGGTGCTCTTCGACCGCCCGCCGGCCATCCGCTCCAGATGGTGCAGCCGCAGGTTCGCGCCGCCGCGCGGGTGCTCCCGCAGGTACGACTCCAGCTCCTCGGCCTCGAGGTCGTGCCGCACCGGGGACTCCTGCCCTGCGGGCGAGGTCCGCGCCGCCGGCGGAGCCTTCACCGCCGCCAGCCGCTCCTGGATCCGGTCGATGTCAGCGAGCTCGTCGGCGAGCGCCGGGAAGACCGGCGGCTCACCACCGTTCTCGGCCAGCCGGGTCAGCTGGTCGACCGCGGCGGCCAGCACCTCGACGCATCGGGTGGCATGAGCGGCCGGCAGACCGGCCAGCGCCGGGCGGATCGAGGTCTGCAGCACGTCGACCGAGTTGCGGAGCAGCCAGCATACGGCCTCGATCTCGGGTACGAGGTAGGTCTGTGCGCGCTCCACGACCGGCTCACTCTCCCACCGCGAACGGGCAGCTGCGTTCGATGTGCCCGTAGGCCACCTCGCCGTCCCAGGTGTACCGGGCCCGCCCCTCGTACAGGCGGTTGCCGAGCCCGTCTCCCGCGGCCTCCTTCCCCAGCACCAGATCAACGGCAGCCACCCCACCCCGGACCAGCCGGGTCACAAAGCAGCGCACCCTGCGCGTGGAGGGTCTACGGGTGGCATTCGGCGGCGTGCACGCCATCGACGACGTATCACTGCGCCTCGAACCCGGGCAGGTCCACGGTCTCATCGGACCCAACGGAGCCGGAAAGACCACCTTCATCGACGCGGTCACCGGATTCGTCGCCACGTCCGGCGGCACGATCCACCTCGGCGACGACGCCATCAACACCTGGAGCGTGCGCCGCCGCAACCGCAACGGCATGATCCGCTCCTTCCAGTCCCTGGAGTTGTTCTCCGACCTGACCGTGCGTGAGAACCTCGCCGTCGCCTGTGACGACGGCCGCGCCAGCCGCTATCTCACTGATCTGGTCCATCCAGGCCGCATCCACCTGAACGCCGACGCCCTGAATGCCATCGACCAGTGCGGCCTCGTACCCGACCTCGACCTCAAACCCGAACAACTGCCCTTCGGACGCCGGCGCCTGGTCGCCATCGCTCGCGCGATCGCCGCCGCACCATCGGTCCTGCTGCTCGACGAACCCGCCGCAGGCCTGGACAACAACGAAGCCGATGAACTCGGCCACCTGATCCGATCCGTCGCCGACCGCGGGGTGGCCGTCCTGCTGGTCGAACACCGCATGGACCTGATCACCGCCTGCTGCGACACCGTGACCGTGCTCCGCTCGGGCCGGCTCCTGGCCGCCGGCCCACCCCACCAGGTGCTCACCCTGCCCGACGTCCTCGACGCCTACCTCGGTTCACGGACCGCCATCACCGAATCGGACACCCACCCCTCCGCGGCGATCCCGGCCGACTCTTAACGACCCTCCTGACAACCGATCACCAACGCCCAGCCCCACCGACTGACGACGATCACGACGGGCAGGCAAGGCCGCTGATCGGCGCGGCCTCGACAGCCGCCGGCCTGCGGCTTTCCCTCGTCGTCGGATCGGGCCGGGGCGCGGTGCCGACCTTGCGATCAGTCCGTTTCCCCGACCCGCCCGCCGGACCCGGCGTGCCCCTCACAAGGCACCGGCTCTCGCGGGCGGGTCGCCGGCCGGGCGATGGCCGATCACATGCGTTCGGTGGTCAGGAGAACAGGGCGCGGCCCCAGTAGTCGCCCGCGTCGCGTACGCCGGGAGGGCAGGCGAACAGGGCGCTGGAGACGTGCTTGATGTACTCGTTGAGGGAGTCCTTGCCCGCCAGGGAGCGCTGCACGGTGACGAACTGGCGATGGGGGTCGCGCTGGTAGGCCATGAAGAACAGGCCGGCGTCCAGCCGCCCCAGGCCGTCGGAGCCGTCCACGTAGTTGTAGCCGCGGCGCAGCAGGTGCGCACCGCCGTTGTGGGACGGGTGGGCGAGCCGTACATGCGCGTCGTCGAAGATCAGGGCCTTCCCGTCGGGGCCCTTGGCCTCGAAGTCGATCAGGTCGAACTCGTTCTTCTTGCCCAGCGGGGCGCCCTCTCCCTTGTCCCGGCCGAAGATCTGCTCCTGCTCGGCCAGCGGTGCCCGGTCCCAGGTCTCGACCAGCATCCGGATCTTGCGGGTGACCAGGTAGCTGCCGCCGGCCATCCAGTCGGGGCCGTCACCGGGCCCCACCCAGAGCTGTTCCTTCAGCAGCGCCACGTCCTCCAGCTTGAGGTTGGCCGTGCCATCCTTGAACCCCATCAGGTTGCGCGGCGTCGCCTGCGCGCGCGAGGTCGACGAGGTGCGGCCGAAGCCGAGCTGGGACCAGCGCACCGAGACCCGGCCGAAGCCGATGCGCGCCAGGTTACGAATGGCGTGCACCGCCACCTGCGGGTCGTGCGCGCACGCCTGCACGCACAGGTCACCGCCGGAGATCTCCGGCAGCAGCGCGTCGCCGGGCAGGTGCGGCAGGTCGGCCAGCGCGGCCGGCCTGCGCGAGGCCAGCCCGAACCGGTCGTCGAAGAGCGATCCACCGAAGCCGACGGTCAGCGTCAGCCCGGAGGCGGGCAGGCCGAGCGCCTCGCCGGTGTCGTCCGGCGGTGCCTCCGGCTGGCCGCCGACCGCGCCGAACGTGCCCGCCTCCTGGCCCTGAGTCATTCTGGCCGCGGCGGCGGTCCACTCCTGGAGCAGCTCGGCCAGCTCCGCCTTCTTCTCGGTGATGACGTCAAAGGAGACGAAGTGCAGCCGGTCCTGTGCCGGGGTGACGATGCCCGCCTGGTGCTCGCCGTAGAAAGGGGCCGCGTCGGAGACGGAGGCGACCGTGGTGGGCGCGGGCTCGTCACCGATCCCACGCACCGCGATCACCCCCGCACCGGCGACCGCCACGCCGGCCGCCCCCATGCCGAACAGCTTCCTGCGGCTGATCCGCTCGCTCATCGCATCCCTCCCCCACCTAGAACGATCGTTACTTTGCCACCACCGCGGCGATCTTACTGATCGGCTCGGCGAGTGCGTTGATCGCGTCTGACAGCTTCTTGAGGTCGTCCTTGGACAGCTCGGTGTGCAGCTTCCAGCCGTCGCCCTTCTGGTGCGCGCCGAGCGCGGCCTCGGCCCCGGCGAACTTCTCGTCCAGCGTCTTCACCAGTTCGGGGGCGCGCTCCTCCAGAACGGGACGGAGCGACTGAACCGCGGCCTTGGAACCCTGCAGGTTGGCGTCGAAGTCCCACAGGTCGGTGTGCGAGTAGCGGTCCTCCTCACCGGTGATCTTCCCGGAGGCCACCTCGTCGAGCAGGCCCTTGGCACCGTTGGCCAGCAGCACCGGCGACAGCTCGGCGGAGTTGGACTGCTCCACGATGGTCTTGATGTCGGCCATCAGCTTGTCGGCGATCGGGCCGTCCTTGCTGATGTCCTTCTTGACCCAGAGGTCCTTCTCGATCCGGTGGAAGCCGGTCCACTCCTCCCCCTCGGCCACATCGTTCTCCCGGGCGTCGATGGCCGGGTCGAGGTCGCCGAAGATCTCCGCGACCGGCTCGATCCGCTCCCAGTAGGTGCGGGAGACCGGGAAGAGCGCCTTGGCCTTCTCGATGTCCTCGGCCTTGACCGCGTCGACGAACTCCTGTGCCTTGATCAGCAGCGTGTCGCTCTGCGACTTGATGTAGCGCTTGTAGCTGGCGGTCGCCTCGGCGAGCTGGGCGTCGTCGCTGAGCGGCTTGTGCTCGCCGGTGACCTTGAGCGGGCTGCGGACACCCTTGCCGACCATGCCGGGCTTGCAGGTGGCCTCGTAGCTGCCGGCCGGCAGCTCGACGATCACCTCGCGGGTCAGGCCCGGCACGATGTTCTCCACCTCGCCCATGACCCGGTCACCGGGTGCGTAGACGTAGAACTCGGTGACCTTGGCACCGCCGTTGGTGATCGCGAACGTCGAGGTGCCCGCGGCCAGCTCGGTGACGGCGACCTTGCACTCGGTGTCGGTGGCGGCCACCGCGACGGGGCCGCCCTTGGCCGGGGCGGCGGAGGCGCCCGCGCCCGTGGCCGCGGTGGGCTCGGAGGAGCAGGCCACGAGGCCGGTGAGAGCGAGTGCACCCGCGGCGATGGCAAGGAAAGTACGCATGATCGTCCTGTTCAGGCGGTTTCAGCCCGCGGGCTGCGGGTCGGTCGAGGGGGTGGCGGGTGAGGGCGTCGGGCGGCTACGCCACGGCCGCAGGAAGAGGATAAGCGTGGGCACCGCGTAGACGGCCCACGCCACCATCTCCAGCACGCTCGGCTGCGGAGTGATGTTGAACATCCCGGACAGCAGGGTGCCGTACCAGGAGTCGGCGGGCAGCACGCCGCTGATGTCGAAGGCGTAGGTGGACAGGCCCGGCAGGATGGCGGCCTCCTGCAGGTCGTGCACTCCGTACTTGAAGATTCCGGCGGCGACCAGGATCAGCAGGAGACCGGTCCAGGTGAAGAACCTGGTCAGGTTGATCCGCATCGCGCTGCGGTAGATGGCCCAGCCCAGCACGACCGAGGTGACCAGGCCCAGGCTGATCCCGATCAGCGGGACGGCGGTGGTGGTGGCGCCCTGCACCGAGGCGAAGAACAGCAGCGCGGTCTCCAGGCCCTCGCGCGCCACGGCGAGGAAGGCCATCACGGCCACCGCGAGCGCGCCGACCTCCAGGGCCTCGCTCAGCTTGGCGCGCAGGTCACCGGAGATCGTACGGGCGGCACCCCGCATCCAGAAGATCATCCAGGTGACGAACACGGTGGCCAGCAGCGAGGTCGTCGCATCGAACAACTCCTGCTGCCGGTGCTCCAGATGGGCGACGGTGAAGGTGAGCAGCGCGCCGAACGCGATCGACAGCACGAGAGCGGCGCCGACCCCGGCCCAGACGAGGGGAAGCCGGTCACGTCGATCGCTTTTGACGAGAAGGGCGACGAGCACGGAGACGACGAGGGCGCCCTCCAAGCCTTCGCGTAATCCGATGAGATAGCTGGCGAACACCGTCACTCCATGAGATGGAAAGCCTTACCTAAATTAGGGCAGGGCAACCTTACTCTCTACAAGGAGGTAATTCCCACAGGGGTACGAAAGACATGAACAAGGGGGGTGATAATGCCGTATGCGTACGATCAAGTGATTCACGCCATCTTGGGGCGTTCCACCCTTGGCACCTCGTACCTCTCCTACCTCGTCACCGAGGCTTCGGCGGCCTCGGCGGCCCGCAGGGATCGCCAGATCCGCTCGGGAAGCAGCCGGGACGCCTCGTCCAGGTCGATGCCGGGGGCCCCGGCCAGCCAGCGGCGGGCCGTCTCCGCGACCGGGCCGACGACCAGCATCTCGATCAACTCGTCGGGCAGCCCCACGACCAGCCCCGCCTCGACGTACGGTCGCAGCCAGCCCAGGATCCAGGTCAGCCTGGGCTCCCTCTCCGCCGCGATCAGATCCGCGTGCGCGGCCAGGAAGTCGGCGTAGGCGGAGGCGTGGACGAAGCGCGCGGCGGCCCTGTGCTCACGGGTGAAACCGAGATATCCGGTGACCACGGCCCGGACGCCGGCGGCGGCCCGCGCCTCCGTGCCGTCACGGGGGCCTCCCTCCTGCCCTTGCGGCACCGCGTCAAGTGCGGCGATGACGGCGTCGAGCAGCTCGGACAGGCAGCGCGCGTAGAGGGCGGCCGCCAGCCCGTCGAAGCTGCCGAAGTGGTGGTAGAGGCTTCCGACGCTGACGCCGCTGGTAGCGGTCACCGCCGTCATGGTGAAGCCGTCGGCGCCCTTCTCCGCGTAGAGGTCCAGTGCCGCCGCCAGCAGCCGCTCCCGGGTCTCCTCGCCGCGCCGCTGTCTAGGCGACACCGGTCAGCTCCGCGGCCTGCGTCCACAGTTTCCCCGCCCACGCGAGGTCAGCGGCCACGGAGGCGAGGGGCAGTTCACGGTCGACGTCGAAGTACCGTCCGGTGCCGGCCTGGTCGAGCGCCAGCCGTACGACCGGAGCCGCGCCGTCGGCCGGTGCCTTCCACAGCAGCTTCGCGGTCTTCAGCAGCACCCCCACCGGGCCGCCCCGGTCGCCGAGCCCGGTCCTGATCACTCCGGGGTGGACGGCGTCGATCGTGATGCCCCGCGGCTTCCAGCGCTCGGCCCACAGCGGCATCAGCGCCAGGTTGCAGAGCTTGGTGTCGGCGTAGGTGCGCAGGGGAGAGAAGTCCGTACCGGCCGGGGTGCGCACGAGGTCGGCACGGCCCTTGACGTACAGGCCCGCGGTGACCTGGACGACCCTGGTCAGGCGATCCTCCAGCAGGTGGTTGAGCAGGAAGGGCGCCAGGTGGTTGACGGCGAAGGACTCCTCGAACCCGTCCTCGGTGAGCCGCCGCGCCGATGGCCAGACCCCGGCGTTGTGCACCAGCACGTCGAGCCGCGGGCAGGTTCCGGCCAGCGCCTCGGCGACAGCCCGGACCCCTTTCAAAGTTGAGAGATCTCCGGCGACCAGATCGGCGCCGAGCCGGGCGGCCTCGCCCGCCGCGGCGGGATTCCTGGCCACGATCACCACCCGGTGATCGCGGCGGGCGAACTCCTCGGCCGTGGCCAGCCCGATCCCGCGGTTGCCACCGGTGATGACGGCAGTAGGTCCCATGGCAAAATCGTAGCCGATTCTAGAGAGTCTCTCTAGAATCGAGAAACCACCGGACGGCCGGGCCATGCGATCGGCGCCGCACGGCCCGGCAGTCCCTCAGGTGCGGAACGGGCCGGTCACGCAGTAGGTGATCCCCCCGGAGGAGGAACCCGACGTGCCGCGCTGGGAGGAGAAGTACAGGCGATTGCCGGCGGGGGTGAAGGCCGGACCGGTGATCTCCGAGGATCCCTGGCCGCTGATGCGCAGGAACGGGGAGATGGTGTCGTTGGGAGTGATCAGGCAGATCTCCATGTTGCCACCGTCCTCGGCGACGTAGAGGTCGCCGAAGGTCGAGCCGGTGACGTTGTCCACGCCGGTCAGCGGCGCGGTACCGGGGCTGACGAGGTTGTCGTCGTAGGCGAGCTCGTAGGTGCCGGCGGCGACGTTGACCTGCCAGACCCTGTTGTCACCCTTGGTGGTGAACCACACGGTGTCGCCCGCGTAGTGACATCCCTCGCCACCGTTGAAGGACTTCGATCCGGAGACCTGGCTGCGGGTCGCGGTCGGAGAACCGTCGGGATCGGGAACGTTCGCCCAGGTGAAGGAGCCTGAGGTGGCCGAGCCCGCGCACAGCACCTGCAGCGTGCCCGAGGACAGGTCACCCCAGGTGGTGGGGATGAAGCGGTAGAACCGCCCGTTGGTCTCGTCCTCGGTGAGGTAGACGACCTTGCGGACCGGGTCGGCGGCGGCCGCCTCGTGTTTGAAGCGGCCCATGGCCGGGCGCTGTGTCGCCGCGCCGCCGAAGGGACGGGTTTCGTAGACGTAGCCCCGGTCGACCTCCTCGCATGACAGCCAGGTGTTCCACGGTGTCGCGCCGCCCGCGCAGTTCTGCCGGGTGCCCGACAGGATCGAGGTGGCCGAGACGGCGTTGCCCGCGGAGTCGAAGCGGATCGCCGAGGCGCCGCCTCCGGGGTTGATCTCCGAGTTGGACACGTAGATCCAGCCGCTGCCGTCGGCGAAGCAGGCACCGCCGTCGGGGGCGCTGTGCCAGGTGTGGGAGGTGCCGGGGACCACCTGGCCGGATCGGGCGATCACCCGGCTGGTGAATCCGGCGGGGAGTTGGATGCCGTTGGCGTCGGCGGCCAGCAGGGGGCCGTAGGGACCTGCGGCGTTCTGAGCCGGGGCCGCGAGGGCGTCCTGCCAGAGGCTTCCGGTGAGGGCCAGGGTGCTCGTGCCGAGCACCGAGGCGCGAAGGAATGTGCGGCGTTCCATCGACGAACCTCCAGGGCGAGGATCAGCAGAACCACTTTCCAAGTGATCTCGACGATAGGAGCACCGGTGAACGGCCACTCGTGAATGTGGTTAACGGCATATGACCGGCATGTGCCGTTTGAGCAGGGAAACGGGGGGCGGCGTCCCCCGGTCCGCCGCGCCACGTCCGATCGGGTGCCAGAGGTCGCCCGGTCATTGACAAAATAAAATTTTATGTACAAGGTTATTTTGTCCTTGAGAGACGCGCGGGATCCGGGACGGGCCGGCCGGGCCTCCGGCTCGTTCGCCGGGCGCATCGGTTCCGGCACGTGGGCGAAGGGCCGCTCCGGTGCTCGACATCCGGACGGGAGAACCACCAAACAGGAGGTACGAGATGTTGCTGGAGGGCAAGAACGCCGTGATCTACGGCGGGGGCGGGGTCATCGGCGGTGCGGTCGCCCGCGCCTTCGCCCGTGAGGGGGCGACCGTCTTCCTCGCCGGGCGCACCCTGGCGAGGCTGGAGAAGGTCGCCGAGGAGATCCGCGCCGCCGGCGGGGTGGCGCGGACGGCCGAGGTCGACGCGCTGGACGCGAAGATGGTCGACGAGCACGCCGACGCCGTGGCGGCGGAGGCCGGAAGCATAGACGTGTCCTTCAACCTGATCTCGCACGGCGATGTGCAGGGCACCCCGATGGCCGACATGTCGCTGGAGGACTACGAACGACCGGTCGTGACCGCGGTGAGGACGATGTTCCTGACCTCGCGGGCCGCCGCCCGCCACATGAGGCGGCAGGGCTCGGGGGTGATCCTGGCGTTCGGCGGCTCGGGCCACCCGCTGCGCGACCACTACCTGGGAGGTATCCAGGTCGCGTTCGAAGCGATCGAATCCATGCGGAGGCAGCTGGCCTCCGAGCTCGGACCGCACGGCGTGCGCGTCGTGACCCTGCGCACCGGCGGCGTGCCCGAGACCCTCCCCGAGGGCTTCGAGGGGCGCGAGGCGGTCGTCGAGGGAATCGAGAAGATGACGATGCTCGGACGGGCCGCGACGCTCGACGACGTGGGCAACGTGGCGGCCTTCGTCGCCTCCGACCGCGCTCGCGCCATGACCGCCGCCACCGCCAACATCAGCTGCGGCTCACTGATCGACTAGCCGTGGCCGGAGACCTTCGCCGGGATGGCGGCCGCTGACCGTCCAGGTCACCAGGCGAAGCCCGCCGAGGGAATCCGGCGAGCCACGGTCCGGGCGGGCCGGCGATTCACCGTCAGCGGGTGGCACGGCGGTAGACCCCCGGAGTGATGCCGTACCAGCGGACGAACCAGCGGGTCAGGTGGCTCTGGTCGGCGAAACCGGTCTCCGCGGCGACGGCCGCGATAGGCGTGCCCCGCGACAGCAGCCCGCGAGCCACGCGCAGGCGGACCTGCCGCTGGTACTCGCTCGGCGCCATCCCGTACACCGCCTGGAAGGCCCGGTAGACGGTGAACCTGCTGGATCCGGACACGGCGGCCAGGGAGTCGGCGGTGTGGTCGGTCCGGTAGTCGTCCTCGAGCAGTTCCGCCACGCGCCCGGCGACGCCCGCCGCGCCCCGGCTCCCAGCCCGGAACCGCGGACCCCTCGCGGCGGGACCGCTGAGGGCCGCGCGGTGGACCAGGGCGGGGATGACCGCGTCCAGCAGCTCGTCGGCGACCAGGGCGGGGGCTCCGCCGAGGAGTGCGGCGTGCAGGCGGCCCAGCCCTCCGGCGAGCACCGGGTCGTGGACGATCGGCTCGGCGAACAGCGGCAGCCCGGCCGCGCGGCCCGCGAACCCGGCCAGCGCACCGGAGACGAGCTCGGGGCCGATGTGCACGATCCGGTAGGTGAAACCGAGCTCGTCGGCCGCCCGGCCGTCGTGCGGGTCGTCCGGGTTGAACGCCAGCACCATCCCCGCCGTGCTCGTGTGGCCCGATCCCCGGCAGGTGAACGCCTGCCGGCCGTCGTCGGTGATCCCGAAGGAGTAGGTCTCGTGGCTGTGCCGGTGGTAGGTGTGCCGCTCGAAGTGGGCGTGCATCGCCTCCAGCCCCGGCAGGGGCGAGCGCCAGTAGCGCGACCAGTCACCCGGCATGAATCCATTCTGGTGCCGCACGAGCGTTCAAGACCCGGCGAGGCGGGTCCGACGATGCTGCGGGACATGCGTTTCGACACGAAGATCGGCATTGTGGTGCGCGCGGACCTCGCCGTCTGGCAGAAGCTCAACGTCACCGCGTTCCTGGCGAGCGGCGTGGCCGGTGGCGGGCCCGAGGTGATGGGTGAGCCGTACGCCGACGGGTCCGGCAACCACTACCTGGCGATGTTCCGCCAGCCCGTCCTGGTCTACGCCGCGGACGGCCCCGGCCTCGCCGCGGCACACGCCCGCGCGCTGGCACGCGGGCTGGAGGTGGCCCTGTACACGGAGGAGCTGTTCAAGACCGACAACGACGAGGACAACCGGGCCGCGGTGCGCGCCGTGCCCTCCGATGAGCTCCGCCTGGTCGGGCTCGCGGTGCACGGGCCGCGCAACGGGGTCGACAAGGTGCTCAAGGGGCTCGCCCTTCACCCCTGAACCGGACGTTCCCATCGCCCGAATGGCTACGTCGACTTGGAAGCCTCTTGCGTCCGGCTTGTCCTGGAGCGAGCCCCGGGACGAGAAGAGCTCAGCCCGGTCCCGTCGACGGTGGAGGCCGGCCGGAGCTACCCGGACGGCCGCGCCGGATGGCTGTCCGGGCGGCTACCCGGCGCACCGCGGGAACCCCCGCGGTGCGCTTTTCCCAGTGTGGACGGCACGACCGCGCGCACCCGGTCCACGGTGTCACGGCTCCGCCGGTCAGGGCTTGGTGATCTGGGCAGGAGGTGTCCCCTCGGGCTTGGGAACCCGGATGGTGTCAGAGGGCTTTTCTCCCTTGCTGCGCGCGGTCAGGGTTGGATAGCAGTCGTAGTAGCAGTAGTAACGGTCGCAGTACCGCAGGTAGCAGATCCAGCCGGCCTCGGTCGTGTGCGAGCAGACGACCGCCGGTGCGGCCTGGGACGACGCGGCGTGGGCGCCGGTCGCGGGAAGTACGCCGAGCAGGCCGGCACCGGCCAGAACCGCCCCTGCCAGGCCGATGCGGGCACTGCGGATGAAGGTGTTCATGATCCTCCTCGGTTACCTACGGAACACGACAACACCAAAGGTAATCAAGTGAACACATGGAGTCACGTAGCTGATCGCTCCGTGTCGGGACGTTCGGCGCCACCTTCCGGAACGCCGGTTACGGCTCGGCCCCCTGGGGGACCCCCGCCGAGCGCCGGGCGATGGAGCGCACGATCTCTCCGGTGCGGACGGCCGTCATGGACAGCAGCGAGGAGGCGATCCCGTGGGTGTCCTCGGTGGCCCCCTGGAGGTAGACGCCCCAGGTCCGGCCGGGGGCGGTGGCGACCCGGTAGTCGCGCTCCACCAGCAGCTCGCCCGTCTCACCCGTGAGGCAGTGCTCGCCCGCCTCGCCGAGCAGGTCTCGCGGGTCGCGCTCACGGTAGCCGGTCGCGCAGACGACCGCGTCGGCCTCGATCGTGCTCACCTCGCCCGTGGGCAGGAAGCACATCCTGACCCGGGCGCTGTCGCCGTCGTCGTCCACGCCGAGCAGCCGGGAGACGTTCAGCATGCGCAGCCGCTCGACGCCGGCGACCTTCTCCGCGTAGGAACGCCGGTAGAGCTCGTCGATGAGGTCGAGGTCCACCACCGAGTAGTTGGTGTTTCTGGAGTAGGCGAGCAGCATGCGCTTCACCTCCTCGGGAGCGGAGAAGAAGTGGTCGACGGCCTGCGGGTCGAAGATGCGGTTGGCGAAGGGGCTGTCGTCGGCCGGCGAGTAACCGTACCTGGTGAAGACGGCGCAGACCTCCGCGGACGGGTAGGTACGGTGCAGGTGCTCGGCGGCCTCGGCCGCGCTCTGCCCGGCGCCGACCACGACGAACCGTCCCGGGACGCGCTCGCCGAGGGATTCGAGCCGGGCCAGCAGTTCCTCGGTGTGCCAGATCCGCTCACCCTGCCGCACGCCGTCGGGCAGCACAGGTTCCAGCCCGGCCGCGATCACGAGGTTGCGCGTCAGGCAGGTGTGCAGCTCGTCACCGCGCTCCACGACGACCTCGAGGGTGTCGTCGTCGTACGGACGCACCGCGACGACCTCGGAGTCGTAGCGCACCAGGCCGGCGAAGGAGGCGGCGACCCATTCCAGGTAGTCGTGGAACTCCAGCCGGGTGGGAAACATGGTCTTGTGGTTGATGAAGTCGACCAGCCTCCCCCTGTCCTGGAGGTAGGACAGAAAGGAGTAGGGGCTTGCGGGGTTGCGCAGGGTGACCAGGTCCTTGAGGAAGTGCACCTGCATCGTGGCGCCCTCGATGAGCATGTTGCGGTGCCAGCCGAACCTGGGTTGCCTCTCGAAGAAGACCGCGTTCACGCCGGAGCCGTGCTCCTCTTCCAGTGCCACCGCGAGCGCGAGGTTGGAAGGACCGAAACCGATGCCCACGACGTCATAGACCGGGCTCGACATGTTCGCCTCTCACGTATTGAGGAGATGGTCCCCCGCCACCGAGGCGGCGGGAGGGGAAGGGGTGGGCGGGGTGTGTCAGGACGCGCCGACGGCCTTGGCCGCCTCGGCTACCCGTGGCACGACCTGGTCGATCACGTGGGGGACCGCCAGCGGCGTCGGCGTGCGCAGCGGCCAGAACGCGGTGAGGTCCAGTGGCACGTAGGAACCCCGCCTGACCACGTCGAGGCCGGCGAAGAGCTTGTTGGCCTCGATCTTCTTCTGCGTGGCGGCGTCGTCGTTGTAGTGGCTGAGCAGCAGGTCGACGTCGAGGACCTTGACCTTCTCCATGCTCAGCTCGGCCGCGAAGCCGTCGCCGGGAAGCGTCCTGATCTCCTCGGGCAGCACCAGCCCGAACTGCTCGAAGAGCTGGACGCTGATGTCGGTGTCGGACTTCAGCACGCCGATGTTCCCCGAGGGGAAGACGCTGGTCAGCGCGAATTTCTTGCCGGCCAGCTCGGGATAGGTGGTCTTGACCGAGTCGATTCTCGCTTCGACGTCGGTGACGAGCTTCTCGCCCTCGTCGGCCTTGCCGACCGCCTTGGCGACCTGGCGGGCCACCGTCTGCCAGGAGTCCTCGGCGGGGCCGGTCTCGTAGGCGGTGGTCGGCGCGAGCTGGGAGAGGTTGGCGTACTCCTTGTCGATGTAGTAGTCGCCGCCCGCGAGGATCAGGTCGGGCTTGAGCGCGGCGATCTGCTCCAGTGAGAAACCCGACTCACCGGCCTTCAGCAGCGTCGGCTTGGCCCCGGAGATCCTGGGCGCGGTCCAGGGGGCGAGCCCGTCGGCCTGGATGCCGGTCAGTTCGGCCATGGCGATCGGCTGCACCCCCAGGGCGAGCAGGGTGTCCTGGTCGACCTCGCCGAGGGCGACGATGCGCTGGGGGGCGGATTCGATCGTGGTGGTGCCGAGCTTGTGCGTGATGGTGACCGGGAATCCGGAGGCGGCCTGGGGCGCGGGGGCGCTCGCGGCGGGCTGTTCGCCGCCGTCACCGGCGCACGCGCCCACCAGGCCGAGGCCCAGCAGCAGCGTTCCTGTCGCGGCCAGGCGGCGCATCGTGTCGCGCATGGGTATGGGTGTCCTTCCAGAGCCGGTAGGGGCTCTAAAGATTAGGTAAGGCTAACCTAACTTAGCAATCTTTGAAGGCCGTGTGAAGCGCCTCATTCCAGCCGGTTCACGAGTTCGGCGACGGTCTGGGCGGTCATGAGCGTCGCGATCTTCATTCCGGCGCAGCCCGGCTCCCTGCGGATCCGGCGCACCAGCTCCATGGCGAGCAGCGAGTGACCGCCCAGTTCGAAGAAGTTGTCGTGCGGCCCGACCGCGTCCACCTCCAGGACCTCGGCGAACGCCCGGCACAGCAGCGCCTCGCGGTCGTCGTCGCGCCGGACGGCGTGCCCGGCGCCGGCCTGGGTGACCGTACGGGCCTCGAGTGCCACCGGCAGGTCGCTCAGCCGCGTCTCCGGGTCGTCCGCGACGGTCTCCAGCACGTCGAGGAGCGCGCGGAGCATCGTGTCGATCGTGGCCGGTTCGAACAGGTCGGCCGAGTAGTCGACGACGAGATGGAGCTCCTCGGCCCGCTCCCTGAAGATGAAGTCCAGGTCGAACTTGGCCGCGGGCGGGCTGAAGAGCGCCTCCCGCTGCCGCAGCCCGGGGAAGCGCACCTCGCCCATGGCCTGGTTCTCGTAGCCGACCATCACCTGGAAGAGCGGGTTGCGGCCGGGCACCCGGGGTGGCCGCAGCGCCTCGACGAGCGCCTCGAACGGCAGGTCCTGGTTGGCCAGACCGGCCAGGTCGGTGTCGCGGACGCGGGCGAGCAGTTCGGCGAAGGAGGGGTCGCCCGAGGCGTCGGCGCGAAGCACGAGCGTGTTGACGAAGAAGCCGACCAGGTCACCGGCCGCCTCGTCGGTGCGGCCCGCGACGGGACTGCCCAGCGGGATGTCATCCCCCGCGCCCGCGCGGTGCAGCAGCGCGGCGACCGCGCTCTGGCAGACCATGAACATGCTCCCCTGGGCCCCGCGCGCGAGCCCGCGGAGCCGCTCGACCAGCGCCTGGGGCAGTTGCCTGGTCACGGTCGCGCCGCGCTGGCCGACGGTGGCCGGCCTGGGCCGGTCCACCGGCAGCGGGATCTCCGCCGGCATGCCCGACAGCGCCTTCGCCCAGTAGGCGAGCTGGCGGGCGTGCGGGCTGCCCGGGTCGACCGGATCGCCGAGCAGCTCACGCTGCCAGAGCGTGTAGTCGGCGTACTGCACCGCGGGGGGCTCCCCCGCGGGCGCCGCTCCGTCCAGCCGCGCGGCGTAGGCCCGCGCCACGTCCCTGGCGAACGGCCCGAAGGACCACTCGTCGAACGCGATGTGGTGGAAGACCGCGAGCAGTAGGTGCTCGTTCTCCCCCTCCGGGATGAGCGCGACCCGCAGCGGGATCTGGGTGGCCAGGTCGAACGGGCGCGCGATCACCTCCTCCGGCGAGCAGGTCGTGATCTCCAGGGCGGGGCGTGCCGACTCCGGCGGCAGGACCCGCTGGTATGGCACGCCCTCGTGCTCGGCGAAGACGGTCCGCAGGCTCTCGTGCCTGGCCGTCACGTCGCCGAGCGCGGCCTCCAGCGCGGCCACGTCGATCTCGCCGCTCAGGCGCACGGCCAGCGGCAGGTGGTACGCCTCGCGGGGCCCCTCGTCCTCGCGCAGGATCTGGTCGAGCAGCCAGAGCCGGCGCTGCGCGTACGACAGCGGGATGCGTTCGGGACGCCGCCGGGGAGTCAGCGGGGGCCTGAGCGCGACACCGGCCCTGTCGTGCAACCGGGTGGCGAGCTCGGCGACGTTCGGCGCCTCGAACAGGTCCCGGATCGCGAGCTCGGCGCGGAGCACCGCGCGGACCCTGCCGACCAGCCGGGTCGCCAGCAGCGAGTGCCCGCCCAGCTCGAAGAAGTTGTCGTCGATCCCGACGCCGGCGACGTCGAGCACCTCGCCGAAGAGCGTGCACAGCAGCTGTTCCACGGCGGTCCTGGCGGCGCGGCCACTGCCGCGCGGCCCCTGCCGGTCGGGGGCGGGCAGCGCCCGCCGGTCCAGCTTGCCGTTGACGGTCAGCGGGAGCGCGTCCAGCGTCATGACCGCGCTCGGCACCATGTAGCCGGGCAGCCGCCGCCTGAGCCCCTCGCGCACCCGGGCGGCGAGCGCCCCGTGGTCGCGGGCCGCCGCCGGGTTGTTCGCGTACGACGCGGGCCTGCGCTCCGGATCGGCCGGCAGGAAGGCGGCCCCGCCGCCGAAGACCGCGTCGTAGTGACCGATCTCGGCCGAGGGGGTGGTCACCACGCCTGGGTCGAGCGCGTACAGCAGTTCGGGTTCGACGCCCCGCGGGGATGCCCGCAGCAGCTCGCGCGCCTCCCCCGCGAAGGCCCCGCCCTCGATCGCGCGTAGCGCGGCGAGCTCGGCGGAGAGCCTGGGATCGGGGATGGCACGCACCCTGAGCGGCCCGGGAAGACCGCCGGACAGCCGGGTGGCCAGGTCGTCGAGGCCCGCCCAGTCCACGACGGAGGCCTCGGTGGGGGGCACGGCGGGTGGCTCGGCGGGTGACTTCCAGAGTGTCACGTCGTAGCGGTGCCTGCTGAGCTCGTTGTGGTGGACGCCGCGCTTGGTACGGACCTCCACCCGCGCGGCCAGGTCGAGGGCGGCGAAGAACGCGGGGTCGAGGAGGAGTTCCTTCTCCATCCGCACCGCCCGGTCGATCGCCGCCGCACCGATGTCGGCGCCGCCGGCGCCGCCCTCCCTGCCGAGCTGGATCGCCGCGTGCAGGCAGCGCACCGACCGCAGGTCGCGCACGTCGCCGATGAACAGCGCACCACCGGGGGCGAGCAGGTCCATCGCGGCGGCGATCACGTCGGCGAGGTATCCGGCACCCGGGAAGTACTGGACCACGGAGTTGACGACCACCGTGTCGAAGTGACCGGCGGGCAACCCCGCGGTGTCGTGAGCGGGCCGGCAGCTCAGGCGTACCGGCGAGTCGGGGCCGAGGTCCGCCTGGAGCTTGGCGATGACGGGGGCCGCGAAGTCGGTACCCCAGTACTCCTCGCAACCGGGGGCGAGCCGCGACAGCAGCAGGCCGGTGCCGACGCCGATCTCCAGCACCCGCCGGGGGTTGAGGTCCTGGATGCGGGCCACCGTGGTGTCGCGCCACTCGCGCATGTGCTCCAGCGGGATGGGCAGCCCGTCGTAGCTGCTGTCCCAGCCCGCGAAGTCCTCGGTGTGGACCGCCGTGCCGATCTCGGTGTACTCGGCGTCGTAGATCTGCCGCCACTCCGCCAGGTGCTCGCGCTCGGCGTCGGGCCGCGCGGCGCCGTCGGGCACCACGTAGCCGATGAGGCGCTTGACACCGGGCACGTCGGTGCCGACCGCGATGACGGCCGCCTGCCCGACGCCGGGCTCGGCCGCCAGCGCGCTCTCGACCTCCTCAAGCTCGACCCGGTAGCCGCGGATCTTCACCTGCTCGTCGGTACGGCCCAGGAAGTCGATGTTGCCGTCCTGGCGCACCCGTACGAGGTCGCCGGTCCGGTACATCCGGCCGCCGCCGAAGGGATCGGCCACGAACCGTTCGGCGGTCAGGCCAGGCCGGTCGAGGTAGCCTCGGGCCAGGCCCGCGCCCGCGATGTAGAGCTCTCCCGGCGCGCCCGGCGGTACCGGCCGCAGCCAGCCGTCGAGCACGTAGCCGCGGGTGTTCCAGATCGGCCTGCCGACCGTGGGCGTGGCGCTGTCCTCGGTGCCGCCGCCCAGCGTGTTGATCGTGTACTCGGTCGGGCCGTAGAGGTTGTAGCCGAGCACCCCCTCGGCCTGCGCGAGCCGGTCCCAGACCGCCACGGGGACGGCCTCGCCGCCCAGCAGCACGAGCGGCGGGCGGTGCTCCCCTTCCAGCAGCCCCTCCTCCAGGAGCTGCTGCGCGTAGGTCGGCGTCACGTTGATCACGTCGATCCGGTGACGCCGCAGGTATTCGGTGAGCGCCTCGGCGTCGCGCCGCAGCTCCTCGTCGCAGACGTGCACCTCGTGGCCCTCGATGAGCCAGAGCAGTTCCTCCCACGACATGTCGAAGGAGAACGACACGGTGTGCGCGATCCGCAGCCGGCGCCCGGCCGAGGCCACCACCGGGTCGAAGATGTTGGCCCGGTGGTTGAACTGCATGTTGGTCAGACCCCGGTAGGGGGTGACCACACCCTTGGGGCGCCCGGTGGAGCCGGAGGTGTAGATCACGTACGCCGGATGGTCCAGCCGGCCCGGCACGTCCCTGCCGAAATCGGGCAGTTCCTCCCCGGTCAGCCCGGTGCCGGGCAGCGTGGCCAGCCTCGCCTGTACGGCCGGGTCGTCGAGCAGGATCGAGTCACCCGGGCAGGTCAGTCCGGCGGCGATGTCGCGGTGCGAGACCAGGCAGACCGGGGCGGCGTCGGTCAGCATGAAGTCGAGCCGCTCGGCCGGGTAGTCCAGCTCCAGGGGCAGGTAGGCGGCGCCCGTCTTGAGCACCGCGAACAGCGCGACGACCATCTCCGCCGACCGGGGCAGTGCCAGGGCGACCACCCGCTCGGGGCCCGCTCCGTGCGCCCTGAGCAGCCTGGCCAGGCGGTTGACGGCGGCGTCCAGCTCGGCGTAGGTGAGCCGCACGTCGGGCTGGGAGACCAGGGCGAGCTCGTGCGGGGTGCGCTCGGCCTGCTCGGCGAGCAGCTCGGCGATGGTGAGGTCGGGCACGGGCCGTTCGGCCTCGGCCCAGTCCCGGCGCAGCCGGTCGTGCTCGTCGGGCAGGAGCAGGTCGAGCCGGTGGCAGGGGGTCTCGGGCGCGGCGGCGAGCGTCTCCAGGACCCGCACGTACCGGTCGGTGAGCCGTTCGGTCTCGGCCTCGGTGAAGGCGTCGCCCCGGTACATGACGCGCAGGCCCGCACCGGGCTCGACGACCATGGTGATCGGGTAGTGGGTCGCGTCGCGGACCTGGCGGCCGAGCACCCGCACGTCGCCTCCGGGGCCGAAGCCGCGGTCGGTGGGCATGCCGGGGAAGTTCTGGAACACGAAGAGGGTGTCGAAGAGGGTCCCGAGGCCCGTCACCCGCTGCACGTCGGCGAGCGCGACGTAGGAGTGGTCGAACAGCTCCGACTGGAAGGTCTGCGTCCGTTCCAGCACGGCGCGCAGCGGGTCCGCCGCGCCGGCCCGCACCCGGACGGGGACCGTGTTGAACAGCAGCCCGACGACGGACTCGACGCCGTCGACGTCGGGGTGGCGACCGGACACCGAGACGCCGAAGACCACGTCGTCACGGCCGGTGAGGCCCGCCAGCAGCAGTCCCCAGGCACTCTCGTACAGGGCGGCGAGGGTGAGCCCGGACTCTCGGGCGAGGGCACCGAGCCGGGCGGTGAGGCCCTCGGGCAGCGCGCGGTGGATCTCCCCGGCACCGGCGAGGTCGGCGGGGCGGTCGGCCGACTCGGGCCTGAGCAGAGTCGGCTCGTCGAGCCCGTCCAGAGCGCGGCCCCAGGACTTGATCGCGGCCTGCCGGTCCTGCCCGTTCACCCAGTCGAGGTAGGCGTGGAAACCGACCACGGGGCGGTCCCGCTCGGCGTCGGCGTCGGTGTAGAACTCCAGCAGCGAGGTGACCAGCAGGCCACCCGACCAGCCGTCCAGCAGGATCAG
This sequence comes from Streptosporangium sp. NPDC005286, assembly GCF_040607515.1. Lineage (NCBI taxonomy): Bacteria > Bacillati > Actinomycetota > Actinomycetes > Streptosporangiales > Streptosporangiaceae > Streptosporangium > Streptosporangium sp. NPDC005286. The sequence goes on from NZ_JBEXGU010000105.1 coordinate 25,505, forward strand.
CTCGGAGGTGAGCACCAGCCGGAAGTCGTCCTCGCCCACCCTGGCCAGCGCGAAGCGGATCAGCGGCGGGGAGTCGGGGACGAACGGCCGGGCGCGCTGTGCCTCGACGAACGCCTCCAGCGCCTCCGCCTCGCCGGTCTCGGCATAGGTCCAGTCGACCTCGAACCGCTCCGGGACGAACTGCACGGCCCGGCCGCCGTCGGTGCGGAACCCGGCCCGCAGGTTGGGGAACTTCAGCAGCACCTGGCGCGCGGCCCCGGCAAGGCGGCCGAGGTCGACGGGCCCTGACAGGGTCACCACGGCCTGCTGGACGTAGACGTCGCGGTCCTCACCGGCCAGCATCAGGTGGAACAGCAGTCCTTCCTGCAGCGGCGAGAGCGGCAGCTCGGCCCGCGACTCGGACGACCCGCCCGAGGGTGCCGTCACGGTCCCGCCGGGGGCGTCGAGCGGGGGTGCGGTGCCGGCCGTCACGCCCTCGGGGTGAGCCCGCGCGGCGTCGGCGGGCACATCACCGGGCATGTCACCGGGCAGGGCCACCGCGATCCGGGCCAGGGCCTCGACGGTACGCGACCGGAAGACGTCGCGGACCGTGAAGGAGAGACCCGCGCGGCGGGCGCGTCCCACGAGCAGGGCCGCGCTGATGCTGTCGCCGCCGGTGCGGAAGAAGTCGTCGTCGGCATTGACGCCGTCCCGCCCGAGGGTCTCGGCGACGAGCCCGGCGAGGCCGCGCTCGGCGTCGGTCCGCGGCGCCCTGCCCTCGCGGGCCGCGGGCTCGGGCAGCGCCCGCCGATCCAGCTTGCCGTTGGGAGTGAGCGGTAGCCGGTCGAGGCCGACGAGCACGGAGGGGACCAGGTAGTCCGGCAGGATCTCGCCGAGCCCGGCGTGCAGCGCGTCGAGGTCGAGGCCGGTCTCACCCACGACGTAGCCGACCAGGCGCGGACCCGAGCGGGCCGCCACGGCCGCCTGCCGTACGCCGGGCCGGGCGGCGAGCACCGCCTCGACCTCACCGGGTTCGACGCGGAAGCCACGGATCTTGATCTGGTCGTCGGCCCTGCCCAGGAAGTCCAGGGTGCCGTCGCGGCGGCGGCGCACCCGGTCGCCGGTGCGGTAGAGCCGCGAGCCCGGCGGGCCGAAGGGGTTGGCCACGAACCTCTCGGCGGTGCGGGCCGGGTCACCGAGATATCCGCGCGCCAGGCCGTCTCCGGCCAGGTAGAGCTCGCCGACCGGCATCTCGCGGAGCCCGGCGTCCAGCACGTACGCGACGGTGTTGGCGATCGGGGCCAGCCCGCCGCCGCCCTCGGCGATCAGGCTGTCCCCGGCCGCCTCCGAGCAGCCGTACAGGTTGACCAGCCGGGCGGGGACCCGCTCGGCCAGGGCGGCGGGCAGGGCCTCGCCGCTGCTCACCCACGTGGTCACGGAGCCGAGCTCCCCGGTCTCCAGGAGCGCGGCCAGCAGGCTCGGCACGACGGTCACCAGGTTCACCCCGTGGCCGCGGATCAGCTCGGCCAGGGCGAGCGCGTCGGTGGCGGTCTCGTCGTCCGCGACGACGACGGTGTCACCGGCGATGAGGCCGCCGAGCAGTTCGGTGCTGCCGTCGATGAAGGCCGGGGAGCTCTTGGCCACCCGCACGCCGACCGCGGCGAGATCGGCGCCCCAGGCGAGCCGGTTGGCCAGTGCCCGCTGGGTCCCGACGACGGCCTTGGGCGTCCCGGTGGACCCCGAGGTGAAGATCACGTACGCGGGGTGGTCGGGGTGGGGCCGGGGCCGGGCGCGGGGCGGCGCGTCCAGGGGCGGCTCGTCGGCGCCGACCACCAGCAGGGGCCGGGCGACTCCGAGCATCATCTCGATCCGGGAGCGGGGATAGGTCGTGTCGATGGGCAGGTAGGCCGCACCGGTCTTGAGCACGGCGAGCAGCGCCACGACGAACTCGGCCGAGCGGGGCAGCGCGATCGCGACGATCTTCTCGGGGCCCGCTCCCGCGGCGGCGAGCCGGTCGGCGAGGGCCTCGGCCCGCTCGTCCAGTTCGGCGTAGCCGAGCGCGGTGTCGCCGCAGACGACGGCCGTGGCGTGCGGGGTGCGCGCCACCTGTGCCTCGATCCGCTCGGCGACGGTGAGCGGGGGGAACTCGCGGACGGTGTCGGGCCTGGTGACCGGGGCGCCGAGCGACGACAGGCGCCGCGCCGGGTCCTCGGTGACCCGATCGAGCAGTTCGCCGAGGTCGGTGAGCAGGCCGGTGACGGTCCCGGCGTCGAAGAGGTCGGTGGCGTAGGCGACGAACCCCTCGATCCGCTCCTCGCCCTCGGCGAAGTAGATGTCCAGGTCGAACTTGACGCCACCGGTCTCGGGCAGGAACGGCTCGGCGTGCACGCCGGGCAGCCGCAGCCGCACGTCCTCCAGCCGCTGGTGGACGATCATCACCTGGAACAGCGGGCTGCGGGCGAGCGAGCGCTCCGGCGCGAGCCGCTCCACGACCTGCTCGAACGGCACGTCGGAGTTGGAGAACGCGGCCAGGTCGGTGTGCCGGACCCGCTCAAGCAGTTCGGTGAAGGTCGGGTCCCCCGACAGGTCGGTGCGGAGCACGACGAGGTTGACGAACACCCCGACCAGGTCCGCGAGGTCCGCGTCCGCCCGGCCCGCGATGGGCGAGCCGAGCGCCACGTCGTCGCCCGCGCCCGCCCGGTGCAGGAGCGCGGCCACGGCGGCGTGCAGGACCATGAACACGCTGGTTCCGGTCCCCAGGGCCAGCCTGCGCGCACCGGCCAGCGGCAGCTCGAACGAGGCCAGCCCGCCCCGGTGGCTCGCCTCGGCGGGCCGGGGCCGGTCGGCCGGCGGCGTGCTCTCCTCGGGCGGCTCATGGAGCGTCCGCTCCCAGAAGGCGAGCTGGTCGGCGAACTCGGCGGTCCGGCTCTGCCAGACGGCGTAGTCGGCGTACTGCACGGGCAGCGGGGCCCAGTCCGGCGCGGTGCCCGCGCCGCGGGCGGTGTAGGCGCGAGACAGGTCGGCGAGCAGCGGCGTGAACGACCACTCGTCGGCGGCGGCGTGGTGCTGGAGCACGACCAGGACGGACTCCTCGGCGGAGACACGCAGCAGGGTCGCCCGGATCGGCAGGTCGGCACCGAGGTCGAAGACGTGCGAGGCGGCCCGCGCCTCGGCGGCGCGCAGCCGCTCCTCGGTCCAGCCGCGTGCGTCCACCACGTCGAACGCGACCCCGCCGGCCTGCAGGACACGCTGGACCGGCAACCCGTCGGGGCCCTCCACCAGCAGGGTGCGCAGCGCCTCGTGCCGTGCCACGACGTCGCCGAACGCGGCGCGCAGCGCGTCGACGTCGACCGGGCCGCGCAGGCGCAGGCCGAGCGGGAGCGCGTCGGCGGCCGAGGGGCCGCGCAGCCGCTCCTCGAACCAGAAGCCGCGCTGGGCCGCCGAGGCGGGGACGACCTCGGGTCTGGTCACGTCGCGCACCCTCGGCCGGGTGCCCCGCACCAGCCTGGGCGCCAGCGTGGCGACGGTGGGCGCCTCGAAGACGTCGGCGATGGTGAGCTCGGCGTCGAGCGTGGCGCGCACCCGGCCGGCGAGGCGGGTGGCCAGCAGGGAGTGGCCGCCCAGCGCGAAGAAGTCGTCGTCGATTCCCACCTCGATTCCCAGCGTGTCCAGGCCGAGCGTCTCGGCGAAGACCGCGCAGAGCGCCGCCTCGCGGTCGTCGCGCGGCCCCCGGCTCGACACCTGGACCCCGGGTGCGGGCAGCGCGGCCCGGTCGAGCTTGCCGTTGACGGTCCGCGGCAGTTCCTCAAGGGTGACCACCGCACCGGGCAGCATGTATTCGGGCAGCACTCTGGCCGCGGCGGCCCGCAGGTCCGCCTCCCGGAAGCCGGGGCGCGGCACGACGTAGGCGACGAGTCTCCGCTCGCCCGGGCTGTCCTCGCGGACCACGACGGCGACCCGCGCGACACCGGGGTGGGCGGCGAGCACGGCCTGCACCTCGTCGGGCTCGATCCGGAATCCGCGGATCTTCACCTGGTCGTCACCGCGCCCCAGGTACTCCAGCGACCCGTCGCGGCTCCAGCGGGCCAGGTCCCCGGTGCGGTACATGCGCTCGCCCGGCGGGCCGAAGGGGTCGGCGACGAAGCGTTCCGCGGTCAGCCCCGGGCGGCCGGCGTAGCCGCGGGCCAGCTGCTCGCCCGCGAGATAGAGCTCCCCGGGGACGCCGACCGGCGCGGGGCGCAGCGCGGGATCCAGGACGTACGCGCGGGTGTTGGGGAACGGACGGCCGATCCCCGTCGCCGGCAGGTCGGCGGAGGTCGCCCAGACCGTCGCCTCGGTCGGTCCGTACACGTTGACCGCCGACGCCGCCACCGAGTGGAGGGTCCCGGCGAGCGCGGCCGGCAGGGCCTCGCCGCCGACGAGCACCCGCAGCCCGGCGAGGGCGGCCGGCTCCAGCGAGCCCAGCAGCGACGGGGTGCCCTGGACGATGGTCGCCCCGGCGAGCAGGCCGCCCAGCGCCGCGGGGTCGCGCACGGTCGCGCGTCCGGCCAGCACGACGGTCGCGCCGCTGATCAGCGGTATGTACAGCTCCAGCGCCGCGATGTCGAAGGCGATCGTGGTCACCGCGACGAGCCGGTCGGCGGCGCCCAGGGCCAGGCGCTCCCGCATCGTGAGCAGGAATGCGGTGAGCGCGGAGTGCGGGATGGCCACGCCCTTGGGGCGGCCGGTCGAGCCCGAGGTGTAGATGACGTACGCCAGGTCGCCGCCTCGGGCCGGGTGTGACGGCTCCGGCTCGGGCAGCGACCCGGACGGTGTCAGCACGGCGGTTCCCTCCGGGAGGAGGGCGGCGGTCTCCGGAGTCGCGATCACGCAGAGCGGGTCCGCGTCCTGGATCATGTAGGCCAGCCGGTCGGCCGGGTGGTCGGTGTCCAGCGGCAGGTAGGCGGCACCGGACTTCAGCACGGCCAGCAGCGCGACCACCAGGTCCGGGGTACGGGGCAGGGCCAGCGCGACGACCCGGTCAGGTCCCGCGCCACGCTCGCGCAGCAGCCGGGCGAGGCCCGAGGCCCGCCGGTCCAGCTCCGCGTAGGTGAGCGTGCCCGACTCACCGTCGACCCCACCGTCGACCCCACCTTCGACCCCACCTTCGACGGCGACCGCGTCCGGGGTGCGTGCGACCTGCTCCTCGAACAGGGAGGTCACCGTCGTGTCCTGGACGGGACACGCGGTGTCGTTCCACTCCGCCAGCAGGGCCAGCTCGTCCGCGCCGAGCAGCTCCAGGTCGGCGATCCGCAGGTCCGGACGGCTCAGCGCGCTCTCAAGCAGCGTCTCCAGGTGGGCCAGGAGCGCGTCGACGCGCTCGTCGTCGAACAGCTCGCGCCGGAAGGTGGCCTCGACGGTCATGCCCTGTGGCCTGACGAATGCCTCAAGCGACAGGTCGAAGTGGGTGGTGCCGTTGTGGATGTGCGTCCAGCTCGTGGTGACGCCCGGCAGGTCCAGGTCGCCGATCTCCTGGGTGAGGAAGAGCAGCATGGTGTCGAAGAACGGCGACCTGCCGCGCTGCCGGGCGGGCCGCAGCTCCTGGACGATCGTGTCGTACGGCAACGTCCGGTGGGCGAACCCCTCGGTGCAGGTGTCACGGACCCGGTGCAGGACCTCGCGGAAGGTGGGCGCGCCGGACAGGTCGGTGCGGAGCACGAGGGTGTTGCCGAAGTTGCCGGCCAGCCGCTCGATCTCGGTGTGCTCGCGGTTCATGACCGCCGAGCCGATCGCGATGTCGGTGGCGCCGGTGTAGCGGTGCAGCAGCACCGCGTGGGCGGCGAGCATCACCATGTACGGGGTGACGTTCTCAGCGGCGGCCAGCTTCCGCATCCCCTCGGTGACCGCGTCGTCGAAACGGCGGGCCCGGCGTCCGCCCCGCTCGGAGACGGTCGCGCCCCGCGGGCGGTCGGCGGGCAGGTCGAGGGGCGCGGGCGGCGGGTCGAGGCGCCGCCGCCAGTAGTCCATCTCCTCTGGAGAGTGCGGGCGGCCCTGTTCCCAGGCGGCGAAGTCCGGATACTGGACGGTCAGCGTGGGAAGACCGTCGGGCTCCCCCAGGACGGCGGCCCGGTACATCGCCGACAGGTCGCGCGAGAGCGAACCCCAGGTCATGCCGTCCCAGGCGATGTGGTGCACGACCAGGACGAGGGCGTACCTCCGCGCGCCGAGCCGGAGCAGTTCCAGCCGGATCGGCCTCTCGACGCGCAGGTCGAAGGGGAGCGCCGCGAGTCGCCCGGCGCGCGCCTCGGCATCGGCGCAGTCGCGCACCGGAAGGTCGAGGGAGTCGTCGGCGAGGACGTGCTGCACCGGCCCGTTCTCGTCATGGTCGTCGTAGACGGTGCGCAGCACCGCGTGGCGGCGGATGAGGGCGCGCAGCGCCTCGCGCAGCGCCTCCGGGTCGAGCTCACCCGACATGTGCACCAGCAGGCAGACGTTGTAGGCCGGGCTGGTGGGAAACGTCCGGTGGTGCAGCCACATGCTCTGCTGCGCGTAGGACAGCGGTGCGGGGTCGCCGGACCGGCGTGGGACGATCCGGTCCCTGCCGGGGCTGAGCCCCGCCTCGGCCATCATCCGCCGCATCAGTTCGCGCCGCCGTGCGACGTCCTGCTGTTCCCGCACGCTCAACTCTTTCTTTGTGGGTCCGGGGGCCATACAGCCGCCCCGCCTGAAGGTTAGGTTAGCCTTGCCTATTAAATCGGCACAAGGTTAGCCTTACCTAAATTGATCGGATTTTCCGGTCCCTCAGAGGGGTGGGTCTTGTGTCGTTTGGCATCAGTACAGATGAGATGCGCACGGAGGTGGTCGTCGACAGCCCGGTCGATCCGCTGCACCTGGTCGCCCGTCTGGCCGGCTCAGGGCTGTTCGACGACTACACCGTGTACGAAAGACCGGGCCTGTGGACCTTCGCGGGCGGGGTGTCCGGCGAGGTGATCCTCGAACCCGGAGTCGTGCGCAGCCGCTGGCTGGACGGGCCTTCCGTGGACGAGGCCTGGTCGGGCCGGCCGGCCGCGGCACTGGAGGCGGTGTTCGGCGCGGCCCCCTGGCCGGCCTGGAACGCCTACGGCTGGATCGCGTTCGAGTTCGCCGCGAGCGACCCGGCGGGCCGGCTCGCCCATCTGATCGTGCCTCGCACCGAGGTGCGCATCGAGGCGGGACGCGCGCTGGTGGTGAGCGCCGACGCCGGCGAGGCCGAGCGGGTCGCCAAGCTGCTGTCCGCCCCCGGCGCGTCCCGGGTCGCGGCACCGTCGCCGGTCGACGTGCGCTCCGACGGCGACCACTACCGGTCGCGGGTCGCCCAGGCGATCTCCGAGATCGCCGCCGGGCTCTACCAGAAGGTCATCGTCTCCCGCCGGCTGCCGATCCCGTTCCCCGTCGACGTCGTCGCGACGTACGTGTGCGGCCGTGCCGCCAACACCCCGGCCCGCTCGTTCCTCCTCGACCTGGACGGCTTCCAGGCCACCGGGTTCAGCCCCGAGGTGCTGGCGAGTGTCGACGGGCACGGCACGGTCACGACCCAGCCACTGGCCGGCACGCGAGCCTTCGGCCGGGGGGAGAGCACGGACTCACTGACCCGCCACGAGCTGGAGAGCGACCCCAAGGAGATCTTCGAGCACGCGGTCTCGGTGCGCACCTCGCAGCAGGAGCTGTATCGGGTGTGCGCGCCCGACACGGTCCGGGTCACCGGCTTCATGGCGGTGAAGGAGCGCGGCAGCGTGCAGCATCTGGGCTCCAGTGTCAGCGGCGAACTGGCCCCCGGCCGCACCTGCTGGGACGCGCTCGACGCGCTGTTTCCCGGCGTGACCGCCTCCGGCATCCCCAAGCCGGAGGCGATCGACGCGATCATCCGGCTGGAGGAGCGCCGCGAGCTCTACTCCGGCGCCGTCCTGACCGTCTCGCGGGACGGGTCGATGGACGCCGCCCTGGTGCTGCGTGCCCTCTACGCCGAGAACGACCGGGCATGGCTGCGGGCCGGCGCCGGCATCGTGTCCGCTTCGACGCCCGAGCGCGAGTACGAGGAGACCTGCGAGAAGCTCTCCAGCATCGCCCCGTACGTGGTCGCGCGCGCATGAGCGCCCGCCCTCGCGCGTGTGAGGGTGCTTTCCTCAGGTCGTGAAAACAGGAGCGCCGCACGCACGAGCCGCCCGGGGGACCGGGCGGC
>NZ_JBEXGU010000106.1:0-33418 GCF_040607515.1 Streptosporangium sp. NPDC005286
ACCTCCCCCCCACCCCCCGCCCCTCGCCGGCCGCCCCCACGGGCCGCGGCCCCCCGCGTTCGAAGGCGCGGGCCATACCGCTGTGCGGACCGCGCACCATTGACCGATTCACCAAGCGCTTGTTAGAACGTGTTCCTGAGACAGAAGGAGCACCCGATGACGCTGTCGCCCCTCGACGACCACCCCGTACACCAGTCACCCGAGGTGATGCGGCACGTCACGACCTCGGACCGTAACTTCTACGACCGGTACTACTTCAACTGTCACGCCGGATCCGACGAGCTGATGCTCATCGTCGGCCTCGGGCAGTATCCCAACCTCGGGGTCACCGACGCGTTCGCCTGCGTACGCCACCGGAACCTGCACCGCGTGGTCCGGGCCTCCCGGGAACTCGGCGACGACCGGATGGACACCCGGGTCGGCCCGTTCCGGGTCGAGGTGATCGAGGGGCTCAGGCGGTTGCGGGTGGTGCTCGACCCCACCGAGCACGGCCTCTCCTTCGACCTCAGCTGGGAGGGCACCATCCCGGCCACGCTGGAGCCCCGGCACTTCTTACGCCGGCAGGAGCGCGTGCTGTTCGACTCCTCCCGGCTGGCCCAGACCGGCAGGTGGAGTGGGCACATCCTGATCGGCGACGAGCGCATCGAGGTCACCCCGGACCGCTGGCAGGGCACCCGCGACCGCTCGTGGGGCATCCGCCCGGTCGGCGAGCCCGAGCCCCCCGGCATCCAGGCCCGCGACGCCGGTACCTTCTACTGGCTCTACACCCCGATCCAGTTCGACGACCACGCCATCCTGTGCATCGTCCAGGAGGACGAGAAGGGCCGCCGGGTGCTGGAGGAGGCGGTGCGGGTGTGGGGGTTCGGCACCCCGAGAGAGGGCGAGGAGGAGTACCTCGGCCGTCCCGAGTACCGTCCGACGTACGCGGAGGGCACCCGGGACGTACGGGAGGCGACGATCTCCTTCTCCCCGCCGGGTGGCAAGCCCTTCGATGTGCACTGCACCCCGATTCTTCCGGTGCACCTGATGGTGGGCACCGGATATGGCCTGGAATCGGACTGGAGGCACGGCATGTACCAGGGGCCGGAACCGGTGGTCCAGGGCGTCACCCACACCCTTCCGGAGGACGCCGCCACAATGTGGGGCCTGGTCGACGCGGTCGGCCGCTTCGAGTACGACGGCCACGTCGGCTACGGCCTGTACGAGTACTGGGCCCTGGGCCCGCACCCGACCTTCCCCGAGGGCTGAACCGCATCGACCCCCGACACGACACGACCTCCCGGTTGGCTGCGAACCGGCCGGGGTCACTCCCGCACGGGTTTCCCCGGCCGGCTCGCAGGTCCTTGGGATCCCCCCGCGGGACTAGTCCTTCTTGGAGCAGGTGACGGTGGGCTCGCCCTCGGAGGCCGTCCTTGTGACCTCGACCTTGGCGCCCTCGACCTTCTTGGCCTTCTTGGCCCCCTCGACCTTCTCGGCCCCCTCGGGAACGTCCTCGGAGATCACGGTCGTCATCACGGCCTCCGGAGCCCCGGGCGCCGCGGTTCCCGAGGGAGCGGCCATGACCTTGATGTCATTGACGGGAGCCACGCTCTCGGAAAGCGAGAGACGCTCCTTCGCATCCTCCCCTTCCGCCCAGGTGCCCCTGAAGACCTTGACGTGGCCGCTCGGCACCCCGGCCTCGTCGGCCCGTCCCGCGGGCGCGGCGGGCGACGATCCGGTCTTCTCCAACTCCTTGATCTCGGCCTCGGTCAGCCGACGCGTCGTCAGGGTCGCCTGCCCCCCTCCCTCGCACTGGATCTGCACGGTGCCTTCCTGGGGGCCGGGCATGGGCGTGTTGTCGGCGCTGGCGGCCCCGGTCAGGGTGGCCATCAGTGCCCCCGCCGTCACCACGGCGGCGGCGAGCATGCGGATACGCATGGGCATTCTCCTTGTCAGGCGAATCTGGAGATCACAAACTCCCGCCCCTTACCTGAACCCAGCCTGAAGGCAGCAGAAATCATCTTCAGGTTGGCTTTAGGCGGGATACGGCACTCTGAGCGGTATGCGCGTGCTGCTGGTTGAGGACGAGAAACGTCTGGCCCATCTGCTGAAGGATGGGCTGGCGGGCGAGGGATTCGCCGTCGACGTGACGTACGACGGGCGCGACGGGCTGTGGATGGCGACCGAGAACCCGTACGACGTGATCGTGCTGGACGTCATGCTGCCCCGGATGAACGGCTACACCGTCTGCGCCAGGCTCCGCGACGCGGAGAACTGGACGCCGATCCTGATGCTCACCGCCAAGGACGGGGTGCACGACGAGGCAGAGGCCCTGGACACCGGCGCGGACGACTTCCTGTCCAAGCCGTTCTCCTACGTGGTGCTGCTGGCCCGGCTGCGCGCGCTGGTACGCCGGGGCGGCCACGCCAGACCGGTGTCCATCGTGGTCGGCGACCTGACCATCGATCCCGCGGGGCTCCGCTGCCGCCGCGGGGAGGTGAACATCCCCCTCACCCCCAAGGAGTTCGCGGTGCTGCACGGCCTGGCGCGCAGGCAGGGCGAGGTGGTCTCCAAGAGCGAGCTGCTGGCCCAGGCGTGGGACTTCTCCTACGACGGCGACCCGAACATCGTGGAGGTCTACATCAGCGCGCTCCGCCGCAAGATCGACTCTCCGTTCGGCCGTTCGTCGCTGGTGACGGTGCGCGGCGCCGGCTACCGGTTGGAGGCCTGAGGTGGCGTCGCGTCTGTCGGTGCGGCTCCGGGCGACCCTCGCGGCCACCGCCATCGTCGCGGTCGCGCTGGGCGTGGCGGCCGCGGTGCTCGTCGGCGTGCTGACCGGGAGCCTGGCGCGGAGCGCCTCCAACGAGGCCGTCCGCCGTGCCGACGCCACCGCCAAGGTGCTCGCCGGCGGCGTGGCGGTCGCCGGAAAACCCGCCGATGTTGTCAGTCTGGCGGAGACGACTCTCCTCGATCCCGACGTCAAGATCCTCACGTACCCCGCACCGCTGGTTTCCGAACTTTCGGTCCGAAGCCCGGCCACCACCGCATCGCCCGGGGAAAAGTCCCCGGGAGTCGTGCGGGACTTCCAGAGCGGCACCACGGCCCAGCCCGCCGAGGTGGCGCAGTGGGCGCCCATAGACGACTTCGCCCTGGCCACGATGCCCGTGGACGCCGCCGACGGCGTGCTGGTCGTGCAGGCCAGGGCGTCGCTGGAGCCGACGGGAGACGCACTGCGGGCACTGTGGGGCCTGCTGCTGCCCGGCATCCCCGCGCTGCTCCTGCTGGTCGCCGTCCTGACCTGGCTCGCCGTCGGCCGGGCACTGGCACCGGTCTCGGCCATCCGTACCGAGATGGCCGACATCACCGCCAGCGACCTGCACCGGCGGGTCCCCGTACCGCGGTCGCGCGACGAGATCGCCCGCCTCGCCGAGACCATGAACCGCACGCTCGACCGCCTCGAACTGGCGGTCAGCCGGCACAAGCGCTTCGTCGCCGACGCCGCCCACGAGCTCCGCAGCCCGCTGGCCATCCTGAGGACGCGCCTTGAGCTGGCACCGCCGGGGCCGCTGGCGGCCGAGGCGCTGACCGACGTGGAACGGATCCAGGTGCTCACCTCCGACCTCCTGCTGCTCGCCCGCCTGGACGCGGCAGAGCCCGTCTGCCACGAGGAGGTGGACCTCGGCCAGGTGACCGCCGAGGAGGCGGCCCGATCACGGCCCAGGCCGGAGATCAGGGTGACGCTGGAGGTGGCGGCCGACACGGTGGTCCTCGGCTCGGCCGGGCAGTTGCGCCGCCTGGTGGCCAACCTGGTGGACAACGCCGTACGCCACGCGAGCTCCGCGGTCACGGTCCGGCTGGCCACGGACGGCGGTGAGGCGGTGCTCGACGTGTGCGACGACGGCCCCGGCATCCCCGCCGAGCACCACGAGGCGGTCTTCGACAGGTTCACCCGGCTGGACGAGGCCAGGGACAGGGACGCGGGCGGATCGGGCCTCGGGCTGGCCATCGCCAGGGACATCGCGGTACGGCACGGTGGCAGCCTGCGCATCGCCGGGGAGGATCGCGGAGCCTGCCTGCAGGCCCGCTTTCCTGTGATATGAACCACACACGCGATCCATTCGTCCCCCCGGGAGGCCCGCCATGCCCACCCCCACCCGTCGATTAATGATCTTCAGAGGCCTCGCGGGCGGCGCCGCCGCCGCGATCGCGTCGGCCGTCGCGTTGGTACGCCCGGCCGAGGCGGCCGAGGCGACCGAGGAGGCCGGAGAGACCGCCGGTCCCGTGCTCGCCAAGACCAGCAGCATCCCCGTCGGCGGTGGCCGGATCATCAGCGGCAGATGGGTGGTCACCCAGCCCGTCAAGGGCACCTTCCGCGCCTTCAGCGCCAAGTGCACCCACCAGGGCTGCGCGGTCGCCACCATCCGCGGCGGGATCATCAACTGCCCCTGCCACGGCAGCAGGTTCCGGATCGCCGACGGCTCGGTGGCCAGGGGGCCGGCCACCCGGCCGCTGGCCCGCAGGAAGATCAAGGTCTCCAAGGGCGTCATCCGGCTCGGCTGATCGGCCGGTGCTCCCCTGGATCCCGTACGGGGATGTCTTCGTGACGTCCGCGAGCATCCCCGTGCGCCCCAGAGGGACACACCCGGCGTTTTCCGGCTCTGCGGATCCGGTACCGGAAACGCCGTGCGCTCAGAGCAGGTGTGTACGGCAGCCCAGTTCGTCGCCGATCCGCCGGAGCCCCACGGTGAAACCGTCGCTCGCGCTCCTGATCGAAGCCGAAGAAGAAGCGGTTGCTCGTCGATCCAGCCCGGCAGCTCACGGTTGAGGCTGCCGGTCCAGGTGATCTCGCCCGACTCCAGCCGGACGAGGAGACCGCGTACCCAGTCGAGCTCGGCGGCGCGCAGGGCGCGTTCGCATTCGAGCTCCAGCAGGAGCACCGGGGGCAGCCCACTCTCGGTGAGCCCTTTCAGATTTGGCGTCGGCCGCGACGACCCTCCCTTCGAGGGGGGCGGCCCTGACCCGCAGCGCCCGCTCCACCTCGGCCTTCGGCAGGCACCCCATCAGTGAGATCGCCGCGGTGAAGGTGAGGCTGTCGGGCCCCACCTGCTCAAGCAGCCGCCGCAGCCGGGTGGCGAGCTCCGCCCTGCCCTCATCCGTCAGCTCGTAGACGGTGCGCTCCGGTCTCCGCCCCTCCCTGCTGGTCTGGACAGCCGCGATCAGTTCGTCCCTGACCAGACGGTCGACCGCGTGGTAGAGGCTGCGCGGCAACCCGGTCACGTAGTCCTTGTGGGTGTCGACGACGAAGCGATGCATCTCATAGGGGTGGCTCGGCCGGACCGAGAGCAGCGCGAACGGTGCGCGGCAGTGCACCGTTCACGCTCAACGGCTCCGAAAATATCGTATATATGTCTCTAAAATAATAATATAACATCGCCTGAAAACACATATCTGTTTTCTCGGGAAAATCCCTCCACATTAACCGTCAGGTCGCACGTAGCGGTATAACTCTTACTTTCTGGCAAGCGGCATTACAGGGTTAATCCCTCCTGCCAGCGGATAGGCGTCACATATGCGAAGCACCGTCCACCGCTCCCTGATCGCAGGCGCCATCTTCGCCCTGGCCACAACCCTCCCCATCGGCGTCGCGCACGCCGCGATCGACCCCTCCCCGGATTTCCAGCAGGCCCCCCTTCCCGACCAATTCACGATCCTCAAAATGGGCAGCAGGGGAATCGAGGTGCATAATGTGAAGAAAAGGCTTAGAGATCTGGGATTCACCCCGGGAAATCTCAGCTCCACGTATGATTCCGCGCTGCGCATGACCGTATGGGCCTTCCAGAAGGCCAACGGGTTGAGGCCCGTCGACAGGATCGACCTGCCGACCTGGCAGGCCCTCCTGCGCCCCAGGCGCATCAGGCCCCTGGTGGGGTACGGAGGGCCCGAGCGGGCCGAGATCGATCTGCAACGCCAGCTCCTCACGGTGTGGAAGGAAGGGAAACCCGTGCTGGTGACCCATATCTCGACCGGTGCCCGCAGGTCGTACTGCGAGAAGGGCCACTGCGGGTTCGCCGACACCCCGGTCGGCGACTACCGGGTCGGAGTGCGGCTCCCCGGCTGGTCCACCGGGATCCTGGGATCGATGTTCTACTCCGTCTACTTCAACGGCGGCATCGCCATCCACGGCTCCACCCTCGTTCCCCGCTTCCCCGCCTCCCACGGGTGCGTCCGGGTCCCGCTGCACAACGCCGTCCCCCTCTACCGGCTCCTCCAGCCGGGTGATCCGGTGTACGTCCGCCGTCCCGAGGTCCACGTCGAACGCCGCCCGGAGGCTCACCCGGAACGACCCCGGCGGATCCCCAGGGCTCGGCACCCCGAGGCCCCCCGTATTCCGCGTGGACACGCCACGTCCGCACGCCCCGCGCACGGCCCGCGGGGAAGGTGAGACCTCAGCCCGGCGACCGTCCCGTACCGGCGGTGCCGGCCTTTCGCGTGCTCAGATGGCGAAGGCGTCGAGGGCTGAGAGGATCTCCGTCCTGAACGTGTCGCTGCCGGTGTGCCCGGCGTCGTCGACCACGACCAGCCGGGCGTCGGGCCAGGCCTGAGCGAGTTGCCATGGCGTGTCGAGCGGTCCGCCCAGGTCCAGGCGGCCGTGGACGAGTACGCCGGGGATCCCGGCCAGCCGTCCGGCCTCGCGCAGCAGGACACCCTCCTCCAGCCAGGCGGCGTTGGAGAAGTAGTGCGCGCAGATCCGCACAAAGGCCAGCATGGCGGCGGAGGGCCGGTCGCTGTAGGCGTTCGGCGTGCCGTTGGGCTCCAGGGAGATCACCGCGTCCTCCCAGGCGGTCCAGTCGTGCGCCGCCCTGGCCCGCACCTCGGGATCGGGGTCGGCCATGAGCCGTGCGTAGGCCGCGAGCAGATCACCGTCGCGGTCGGCCTCGGGGACTCCCCGCCTGAACCGCTCCCACTCCTCGGGAAAGAACCGCCCGACCCCCCGGTAGAGCCAGTCGATCTCGGAGCGGCGCGTCATCGTGACGCTGGCGACGACCATCTCCGACACCCGCTCGGGGTGGGTCTCGGCGTAGGCGAGCATCAGCGTGGAGCCCCACGACCCGCCGTACAGCAGCCACCGGTCGATGCCGAGGTGCTCGCGCAGGCGCTCCATGTCGGCGACCAGATGATGGGTGGTGTTGGTGCTCAGGTCGGTCGCGGGGTCGCCGGCGTGCGGCAGACTGCGGCCGCAGTTGCGCTGGTCGAACAGGACGATCCGGTACCGCGAGGGGTCGAAGAGGCGACGGTGGCCGGACCCGCACCCCGACCCGGGGCCGCCGTGGACGACGACCGCGGGCTTGCCGGCGGGGTTGCCGCAGACCTCCCAGTAGACGAGGTTGCCGTCACCGGTGTCGAGCAGGCCGTGCTCGTGGGGCTCGATAGGGGGGTACAAGGCGAGTTCCTCTCCGGAGATATAACAGCACTGGTACATTAGTGGCATGTCAACTCCCGAGCTACTCGGTACGCGGCTGCGCCATCTCCTCGACCAGCTGGACGCGGGGGTCGCCGCCGTCTACACCGACCTCGGCCTGGACGGCTTCCGCCCGCGCTACACACCGATCCTGCGAACACTGGCGGCCACCGGGCCCAGCTCCATCCGCGACCTGGGCAGAGCGATCGGTGTCACGCATTCGGCGGCCAGCCAGACGGTCGCGCAACTGGCCAAGGAGGATCTGGTCACACTCGCCCCCGGCGCCGACGCGCGCCAGCGGATCGTCAGGCTGACCGCCAGGGCCGAGTCACTGATGTCCCTCCTCGACAAGGAGTGGGCGGCGACCAGCGCGGCGGCGGCCGAACTGGAGGCGGAGTTGTCCTACCCGCTGAGCAGGCTCGTCGACGAGGCGCTGGAGTCGCTGAGCAGGCGGCCGATGCGGGACAGGATCGCCGGGGCGGTCGATCTGTAGACCGGGCCGTCCCTATTCCGGCGCCCGCACGCTGCCGATGCCCAGGGTGCTGACCATCGGCAGCATCCCCGACTCGAACACCGCGCCCAGCAGAGGCTGGTTGAGCAGGGCCAGCCGTTGGGCCGACTCGGTCCCGAGCGCGCGCCACGGCCCGGCGGCCAGTTCGTCGGTGATCCGCTCGACCTGGTCACGGAGCGCCTGGCCCGCCGGGGTGGCGACCCCCTCCGCGTCGACCAGGCCACGGGTGGCCAGCCGGTCGCGGGCGGCCGCCCATTCCTCGTCGCTCCAGCCGCGGCCCGCGAAGTTGCTCACCGGTGCGGCCCCGATCGCGGCGAACGAGACCAGCGCCTCGCACCCGTCCAGTTCCGCGGTCGCCAGGGCTGCCAGGTGCCCGTCGCCCCTGTGCTCGCGCAGCACGGTGTAGGCCTGCCAGAGCGCCAGGTGCGGCTCCTCGGGCCAGGGCAGATCGAGGTTGGCGGCGGCCAGGGGCCGGTGGACGACCTCGGCGCTCTCGGCGGCCCTGACGGCCAGCTCGGCCGCCTCGGCCAGCTCGGGTGTGGCGACCTTGTCACCGAGGAGGGTGCGCAAGGTGCGGTCCACCGCCCGCAACCGGGCCTGGAGCACCGCCTCGGGCCGCGCCGTGGCCCAGATGCCCGGCACGTGCTCGGCGACGGCCGCCGGGCTGAAGCTGTAGTAGGTGCCGGTGACCAGCTTCGGCCCGGCGGCACCGAGCGGCGCCGTACGCCAGGCGAAGTAGCTCGGCCAGCGCGACTCGATGTCGTAGCCGAGCCGCGCCGCCTCGTCGAAAGCCTCGGGGGAGAAATAGAGCGACGCGTGCACCGGCTCGATCTGGTGCCACATCTGCCGTGCCAGCTTGGAGAACTCCGACATCATAAGCCCCGTTCATCACTATCTATGTAGAATATGACAGTGACAGTAGATCCTTGGCGCATCACTCGTCAACCTCAAATAGACAGTTACGTCGGTAGCAGGATCGAGTTGGCCGCTCTTCTGGTCAACCGCCTCACCGCCACCTCGGCGCACGGCCGCGAGGTCACGCCACCGGCCTCGAGCGCCGAGCGGCTGGCCGCGATCAACGAGGAGGGCGTCGTGACCGACCGGGCTCCGCGTGCCCTCACCGTCGCGGAGGCGGATCGGCTGGCCGGGATCGCCGCCCGGCTACGGCCGGCGTTCGGCGCGGGCGGGACCATCACCGAGGTCGCGGCCGCACTCAACGATC
Source organism: Streptosporangium sp. NPDC005286 (assembly GCF_040607515.1). Classification (NCBI taxonomy): domain Bacteria; kingdom Bacillati; phylum Actinomycetota; class Actinomycetes; order Streptosporangiales; family Streptosporangiaceae; genus Streptosporangium; species Streptosporangium sp. NPDC005286. The sequence goes on from NZ_JBEXGU010000106.1 coordinate 9,172, forward strand.
TGCTGATACGGCACGCCGCCGTCCCCAGCCTGCGCGTCGATCCGGGTCAGCCCCACCGGCTGGCCTTCCACCGGCCCGACGCGCCCCTCGTGGACGCCTGGGCGGCCGACATGGGCACGGCGCTGGCCATGGTCATCGGCGTCGGCCAGGCCACCCGGCTCGGCGCCTGCCAGGCCGACGGGTGCGACCTGGTCTTCTTCGACACCACCCGCAACGGCTCGCGCAGATTCTGCGACCTGTCCTGCCAGAACCGCGCCAAGGCCAGCGCCTACCGCGCCAGACGGCACGCCGCCCGCCACCCCGCGCAGGACGCGACGTCCGGCACGGACCCCGGATAGATCCTGTACCCCGGGGCCGCTCGCGGCGGAGCACGGGCGACGGCCGAGCCCGCCGAGGTGGAACAGCGGATCGCCGACCTTCGGATGATCCGCGGGACACTGATCCAGGCGGTGGCCGCCGGACGATCCCCTAAAGTCACAGCCGTGACCGTCGCCCGCTCCCTCCTGCTGTTCGTGATCGCCGCACTCGCCGAGATCGGCGGGGCCTGGCTGGTCTGGCAGGGTGTCAGAGAACAGCGCGGGCTGCGTGCTGGTCATCATGTACGCCCCGCGTGGATGACCGGAATCTTCGCCGCGACGCGTGACCACCGATTCGGAAGAGGACTTGACGGTCACCATGGGCGGTGGAGACTGATGCGGTGATTAAAACACTGTGTCCCCGGGACTACAACGAGGCCCTCTACGTGGGGCATTTCTTTCGTACCGGTACCCCCGTGGTGATGGACCTCACCAAGCTGCCGGACAGCGAGGCCAAGCAGTTCGTGGATTTCGCCGCCGGCCTGGTGTTCGGCAGGGGCGGGAATATGGACCGCCTGTCTCCCAAGGTGTTCCTGCTGACGCCTCGCGGAATGGCCGAGTGGCCATCGACCGCTCACGAGGCGCGGTAGGCAGCCGACCGACCCCGATCTCCGTGGCCGGGTCATTCGACATGTCGAAAGCCGCCGCAAGAGGCAGGTCCCGGTAGTGGTCCACCGCGAGTGATTCCAACTCAACGTGTTCGCCGTATTGCCTCTCCACCGCGTCGAGCAGTAGAGCACATGCCCGACGGAGATCGGCAAGGCCAAGAAGCATGTCGCTCATGTGACTCATCGTCGCAGGAAATGCACTAATTACCGTGCGGACATTCTCTCACTGACTATCGAAAGCGAACTTTTCCGTCAGGCACAGCGATCGCCTGACGGCCGTCAACGACCTTTGCAGATAATCCAGAACAGAACTAATCGCTATGCTGGGGACATGACCGCCATGGCACCCGCCCGCACCGAGCCCGATCTGTCGTTCCTGCTGGACCATGCCGGCCACGTGCTGAGAACCCGGATGGCGGCGGCGCTCGCCGAGATCGGACTGACGGCGCGGATGCACTGCGTGCTGGTGCACGCCCTGGAGGAGGAGCGCACCCAGATCCAGCTCGCCGAGATCGGCGACATGGACAAGACCACGATGGTGGTCACGGTGGACGCCCTGGAGAAGGCGGGGCTCGCCGAACGCCGCCCGTCCAGCACGGACCGGCGGGCCCGGATCATCTCGGTCACCGAGAAGGGCGCCGAGGTCGCACGGCAGAGCCAGGAGATCGTCGACGGGGTGCACCGGGCGGCACTGGGATCGCTGCCCACCGATGAGCGCGAGGTGCTGGTACGGGCCATGAATCGCCTGGTGACCGGCCATCTGGCCGTCCCGGTCGAGGCGCCACAGGCGGTCCGGCGGGCACGGCAGCGGGCAAAGTAGATCCACAAGGGATCGTCTACAATAAAACTATCTGCTACGGTCACTCCTGTTCCCTTCCGGACAGGAGATGGCCATGCCGCAGACCCCACCTTCGCCCCGACCAACCCGATCACGCCGGTCGGCACTCGCCGTGCTGTCCGCCGCGGCGCTGATGACGATCCTGGACGGCAGCATCGTGACCGTGGCGATGCCGGCCATCCAGCGGGATCTGGGCTTCTCACCCGCCGAGCTCAGCTGGACCGTCAACGCGTACCTCATCGCCTTCGGCGGGCTGCTCCTGCTGGCCGGCCGGCTGGGCGACCTCATCGGCCGTAAGACCATGTTCCTGGCGGGCAACGCGGTCTTCACCGTCGCGTCGCTGCTGGCCGGAGTGGCCGCCGGGCCCGGCATGCTGATCGCCGCCCGCTTCCTGCAGGGCGTCGGCAGCGCCATGGCCTCCGCGGTCGTGCTGGGCATCCTGGTGACGCTGTTCACCGAGGCCGGGGAGCGCGCGAAGGCGATCGGCGTCTTCAGCTTCACCGGTGCCGCCGGAGCCTCGATCGGCCAGGTTCTGGGCGGGGTTCTCACCGACGCGCTCAGCTGGCACTGGATCTTCTTCATCAACCTGCCCATCGGACTGGCCACGATCGCGCTGGCGATCAGGGCACTGCCGGGCGAGCGGGGGGCGGGACTCGCCGCCGGGGCCGACGTCCTCGGCGCCGTACTGGTCACCGGCGGGCTGATGCTGGGCATCTACACCGTGGTCAAGATCGAGCAGTACGGCTGGCTCGCGACGCACACTCTCGGGTTCGGCGCGGTATCGCTCGCCCTGCTGGCCGCGTTCCTCATCCGTCAGGCGACCGCGAGGACCCCGCTCATGCCGCTGCGGGTCTTCCGCTCGCGCAACGTCTCCGGCGCCAACCTGGCCCAGATGCTGGCGTTGTCCGCCATGTTCGCCTTCCAGATCCTCGTCGCGCTCTACATGCAGAAGGTCCTCGGCTACGGCGCGCTCGACACCGGCCTGGCGATGCTCCCCGCGGCGGTGGCCATCGGCGGGGTGTCCCTGTTCGTCTCCGCCCGGCTCAACACCCGCTTCGGCGAGCGCGCCGTCCTGCTGGCGGGCCTGGCGCTCCTGTTCGGTGCGATGGGCTGGCTCACCCGCGTCCCGGTCGACGCGGACTACGTCACCGACCTGCTCCCGGTGATGCTGCTCATCGCGGGTGGCGGGTTGGTACTCCCCGCGCTGGCCACGCTCGGCATGTCCGGTGCCGGGGCCGACGACGCGGGCCTGGCGTCCGGGCTGTTCAACACCACCCAGCAGGTCGGCATGGCCACCGGCGTCGCGGTACTGTCCACGCTGGCCGCCTCGCGTACCGAGGAACTGCTGGCTGCCGGCGAGAACCAGGCGGCCGCGCTGACCGGCGGCTACCAGCTGGCCTTCGGTACCGCCGCCGCTCTGCTCGTGGCCGCCTTCGCCGTCGCGCTCATCGTGCTGCGGCAGCCCAGGCCGGACGCCGCCCCCCAGGACGAGCCCTCCGCCGCACCGACGGTCCGGTCCGGGATCGCCTGATCACCACCGCGGCCGTTTCGGCCCCGGCTCCGGATGTGCCACCCGGCTTTACCCTCGCGGAATCTTGACCCGCACCTGGAGGGTCGGTACTTGGTCTCCTCGTCACCGCTGGTCACGCTGGGAGCGTCGAACACCACGTGAGCTGGGAGATGGTCTGGATGAAGCGGCTTACGAAGTGGATGGTCCTCGGTTCGGCGTTCCTTGCTGCGATGGCCACGCTCAGTGCGTCACCCGCCGGCGCTGATTCACTCGGTGACCCCAGGCCGGGTGCGTCCAGTGTGCCGGGAGACGAGTTGTCAGCCCGGGCGCTGGTGCTGACACTCACTCAGGGGTTGACCGTCCTGCCGTCGACTCGGGCGGTGGTGTTGCAGTGTTCACCGGTCGGCGGAGGGACGCACCCGAAAACACGGGAGGCGTGCACGGCGCTGGAGCCCGCGAGTGGCGACGTGCGTAAGTTCAAGCCCGCGGCGGGGCTGGTCTGCCCGCTGATCTATGAGCCGGTGACGGTGTCGGCGGTCGGTGTGTGGAAGAGCCGGTTCACCATGTCGTCTCAGACCTTCGGGAACAGCTGCCAGATGCACAATGCGCTCGGAGCCGTGGGCAGCTTCTGAGCACACTGAACCTGCGCGGTCAGAAGAGGGTCAGCGGCTCGGTCGGCATGGGCTCGGGCAGCGGCTCGACCTCGGGCAGCCGGGCCCGTACGTCGTCGTGAAAACGACGGGCGAGCATCGGCGCATCGGCGTTGTCGGGGGTATGGATGAACACGGTCGGCGAGCGGCCCTCGCGTAGCCATTCGGTGACCGTGTCGATCCACTGCCGCCAGCCCTCGATCGTGCGCTCCGTGGCGTCCCTGCCGAGGTAGCGCACGACCGGACGGTCGGTGAGCGCGACCGACCGGCGCGGCACACGCGGTTTCTTCGTCCACGCGTCTCGTTCGGCGTCACTGGTCGGAGGGCTTTGGAAGAGGGTGACGGTGTCGAAGGGAACCCACTCGGCACCAACGCCGGCGAGAACCCTTTCGAGAAGCCGTTCGGATCGCTCGTCGTCGAAGAACGCGCGATGGCGGACCTCGACGGCGTATCTGTACGAGCGGGGAAGCCTGCGCAGAAAACCCGCCAGGGTGCCGAGGTCGGTCGGAGCAAATGATCCCGGCAGTTGGATCCAGAGGGCGTGAGCGCGAGGCCCGAGTGGCTCGATCGCCTCCAGGAACGATCGAAGTTCCTCCTCGACACCGGTAAGGCGACCCTCGTGCGTGATCGACTTGGGCAGCTTGACCACCAGGCGGAAGTCCGGGCCGGTCTGCCGCGCCCACGACTCCACCGTGCTTCGCGCCGGTGTCGCGTAGAACGTCGTGTTGCCCTCCACCGCGTTGCACCAGGTCGCGTAGGCCCGCAGGCGCTCCCCGACCGGGAGCGGATGAGGCAGAAAACGCCCCTGCCATGACTTGAGAGTCCACATCGCGCATCCCACATGAAGCCGCATGACCTCGACGCTATCCAAGGCCGGTAGGAGAGAGAACCTGGCATGCCTCCGCTACCGCCGGCACGCCGTCCGTAGCAGTCCGGTGCCCTGGATGGCGAGCCTTGGCGGGGTTCCCCCAGAAGGTTGTCGCCGATGATCGGCGGGCGCGCCGGTCGGTGGCAGGATTTTGTCGGTACCCGGGAGCACAATCGGCGGATGGAGAAGCCCAGGATTGTTTCGGCCGAGGAGTGGCAACAGGCCCGCGACGAGTTACTCAAAGCCGAGAAGGAAGCCACCCGCGCTCAGGACGCGCTCGCCGCACGGCGTCGCCGCCTTCCAATGGTCAGGTTCGCCAACGACTACGCGTTCGACACGCCAACCGGCACGAAGACCCTGCTCGACCTGTTCGACGGGCGAGGACAGCTGGTCCTCTACCAGTTCATGGACAACGGGCCGGACGACTACTGCCCGGGCTGCACCGGGTTCACCAACAACGTCCCGGTGGCCGGGCTGGCCTGGCCGGCCGAGCTCGGGGTCACCTGGGTGACCGTGTCGAACATGCCACTCGCCCAGATCGAGGCGTACAAGGCGCGGATGGGCTGGACCCTGCCGTTCGTGTCCTCACACGGCACCTCGTTCGCGGACGACTGCGGCGCCGGTCGCGGCTTCATGCTCAGCGTGTTCCTGCGCGACGGCGAGGACGTCTACCGGACCTACAACACCACCTCCCGCGGCGTGGACCGGCTCGTCTTCGCGCACAGCGTCCTCGACCTCACCCCGTACGGCCGGCAGCAGGACTGGGAGGACTCCCCACCCGGCTGGCCGCAGCACCCCACCTACGGATAGGTGATCCACCGCGCGGACCCGAAATGCTCGGCCTTGATGATCCCGCCGAGACCGAACCGCACCGCCACGTCCGGCGTCCTCGCCCGCCTCGGCGATGAGATCGACGAGGCGGGCGAGGAACCCTGATCATCGGAGCTGGACAGGCCGGGCCGTCACCGCACATGGTTCGACCGCACATCCGGGTGGACGATCAGTCGGGCCCCCGTGAGGACCGGGCGACGGCTGCCAGCTGGGACCGGGAGGTGATACCCAGCTTGGGGAACGCCTTGTAGAGGTGATAGCCGACGGTCCGCGGGCTGAGGAAAAGCTGGGCGGCGATGTCGCGGTTGGAGGCGCCGTTGGCCGCCAGCCGTACGATCTGGCGCTCCCTGGGGGTGAGCACGCTGAGCGGGTCGTCGGCCTTGCGCGGCGCCGCCGGAACGTCTCCGGTCGCGCGCAGCTCCGCCCGGGCGCGCTCGGCCCACGGCTCCGCGCCGAGCCGGTCGAAGATCTCCAGTGCGCCGCGCAGTTGCGACCGGGCGTCCGCTCGCCGCCGTGCCCGTCGTAGCCACTCACCGTAGGCGAGTCGCGTCCTCGCCTGCTCGTACGGCTGACCGGCTGCCTCATGGCAGCGCACGGCATGCGCGAAGTGCGCCTCGTCCCCCTCGACGAGGGCACGGCAGCGCAGCGCGATCGCGTCGGGTGACGGCTGACGGACGTGCCGCGCCCAGGCCAGATATCGGGCGAGTGGCTCCTTCGCCCGCTCCGGCCGACCGGCACGAACGGCCGCCTCGACCTGGTCGGCGGCGGAGAGGACGGCGATGCCCGTCAGCGAGATGGCCTCCAACTGCCGGAGGGCGGCGTCCGGGCGGCCCAGGCCGAGTTCGAGCAGGCCGAGTGCCCAGCGTCCGATGGCCGCGGCAAGGGCCTGTCCTTGGCCGTCGGCCCTCGCGATGCCCTCCTCGGCGGTCGCTCGGCACCTCTCCACATCCCCTTGGTGGGCGAGCACCCATCCGAGAGAGCACATGAGGTGACTGACCCGGTGCTCATGGCCCAGGTCCACCGCCAGTCGCAGCCCTGCGTCCAGGGCCGCCCTGGCCTCGCCGTACCGGCAGAGCCACCCCTGCGCGAGGCCATGATCCTGGAACGCGAAGGCGAGCCAGCCGATCATTCCGCTCTTCTGGCACTCCGCCACGATCTGGCCGGTGACCTCCTCGTAGTGGACGGCACGGCCCAGTGGAAGGCACAGAGAGGCGGTGAAGGTCAGCCCGGGCACCCCCAGTCCGGCGAGCGCGTGTCCGTCGACCGCCTCGCCCATGAGCCTGATCCCCTCTTCGATGTCACCGCTCAGCAGGCGGGTCAGCCCGAGCGCCCCGCTGACCAGTGGCGAGCCGGTCTCGGGAAGCGCGCGGAGGCTCGCGGCCGCCTCCTCGGCCAGCCGCGCGTCACCGGCGAACCAGGCGCAGCGGACGGTCTCCACCAGTAGCCAGGTGGCCCACTCCGAGGAGCGAGCCGCCACCCGGGGAACGCCGTCCAGGATGATCCGGCCCGCTGCGAGCGGTGTGCCCAGCTCGAATTCGCGATGGGCACGCACCTGGATCAGCGCGGTGATCACGTCAGGGTCGTCCACATCGGACGTGACGCTGTCGGCGAGCGCGGCGGCGCGGCCCATCAGCCCGGCGTCACTCGCCGCCAGCGAGGCGGCGGCCAGCCGTCCGGATCGTCGTACCGGATCGGCGGTGAGCTCGGCGGCTCGCTCGTAGGCGGCCGCGCTCGCGGCGTAGCCGCTGCGGGTACGTGCCCGTTCCGCCGCTTCCCCCAGCTCTCGTGCGACTCCCTCGTCAGATCCGAGCACGGCGGCGGCCAGGTGCCACGCCCGCCGGTCGGCCGCGTCCACGGCGGCCGAGCCGGTGAGGGCGTCGGCGAGGGCCCGATGTACGGCAAGGCGCCGAGTGACCGGCGCGCTCTGGTAGGCGGCCGACCTGATCAGGGGATGACGGAAGCCGATGGTCGTCCCCCTTATCTCGATCAGGCGGCTCCGCTCGGCTGACTCAAGGCCCTGCAGGGAGGCGCCCGCGGCCGCCACCGTCTCAAGCTCGCCGGAGCCGTCCGCCGCCGCGATCAGCAACGCGGCCCGCGCCGGCTCGGGAAGCGCGGCTATCTGTTTTTGGAACGCCTCCCGAACTCGATCGGCGACGGGCATCGCACCCACCGGCGACAATCGTCCCGCCCGCTGTTCCGCGGTGAGCGCGGCAGGCAGTTCGACAAGCGCCAGGGGGTTGCCGTCCGATTCCTCGATGAGGCGTTCTCGCACCTGCGGTGGCAGGTCGGCGGGGAGCAGGGCGGCGGCGGCCGCACCGTCCAACCCACCCAGCCGGAGCTCGGGCAGCCCCGCGGCATGGAAACCCGCGCGGGCGGCGAAGATCATAACGACACCTTCGGCCTCAAGGCGGCGGGCGGCGAACACCAGCGCGTCGATGGACGCCCGGTCGAACCACTGCGCGTCGTCGATGAGGCAGAGCAGCGCGCCATCCCCTGCGAGTTCGGAGAGAAGACTCAGCGTGGCCAGCCCGACCAGGAACCGGTTTTCCGACGCGATGTCGCCCAGGCCCAGGGCCCCGCTGAGTGCGGCGGCCTGCGCATCGGGCAGTGCGCGGATCCGGTCGAGCCCGGTGCGAAGGAGCAGATGAAGCGCGGCGAAGGGCAACTCGGCCTCGGATTCGATGCCGACACCGCGCAGCACTCGCATGCCTTCCGCTCGCGTGGCGGCATAGCGCAGCAGCGCCGACTTACCGATCCCCGCCTGACCCCGAATGACAAGGGCCCCGCTCTGGCCGGCCCTGGCCTCCGCCAGGAGCCGTTCGATGTCCGCTTGTTCACTGGATCGCCCGTACAGCACGGTCAGGAACCTACCGTCACGATGACTGATTCGGGGTGGCGCGGACCTGCGTAACTTCGTGATCACACGCACGTCAGCACCACGAAGGGATCCTCGAAATGGCTACCATCGCCGGCACCGTCAAGACCACCGACGCCAAGCTGCTCCGCTTCGCCCTCAGGCAGGACGCGGTGGGCACGGGCGCCAACGGGGTCGTCTACGTCGTCGTCGCGGCGATCTTCGGCGAGATGTTCGGCCTCCCCGCCGTCTTCCTCTACCCGATCGGCGCGTTCCTGGTCGCTTTCGCGGCCGGCCTGCTCGTCCTCGCCTCACGGCCGACGGTGAGCAAGGCCGCCGTGGGCGTCGTGATGGCCGTCAACATCGCCTGGGTGGCCGCGAGCGCGGAACTGCTCATCGCCGGCTGGTTCCCGCTGACCGGCCTGGGCACCGCGCTGGTGATCGTACAGGCGGTAGTGGTCGCCGGCTTCGCCGGCCTGCAGTTCGCCGGCCTTCGCAAGGCCTCGTGAACCCGCCGCGATCCAACTGAAGCCGGCTTCGTGTCCCGGCTGATGCTTGACAGGATCCGGGCACGCAGCGGCTCGCGTACGTTCGCGACCCGTAGGGTCACAAAATCATTGGACAATGCCTATACCCATGGCGATCGTTGGAGGCATGCAACAGGAGGAGCTCTGGGACGTCGACACCGCCCGGCGCTATGACACGCCGGGCATCGGCATGTTCGCGCCCAAGGTCCTGGGGCCGACCGTGGAGCGCCTCTCCGAACTCGCAGGCGACGGACAGGCGCTCGAATTCGCCATCGGAACCGGCCGGGTGGCCGTCCCGCTCACCGAGCGAGGGGTGCCCGTCACCGGCATCGAGCTGTCATCTCCGATGATCGACCAGCTGCGCACGAAAGTGGACGAAGCGACGATCCCGGTAGTCGTCGGCGACATGGCGACTGCCGTCGCCCCGGGCGAATACACGCTCGTCTACCTCGTCTACAACACGATTTCGAACCTGCTCACCCAAGCCGAGCAGGTCGCGTGCTTCCGCAATGCCGCCCGCCACCTCATACCCGGCGGCCGCTTCGTGATCGAGCTCTGGGTGCCTGAGCTGCGCAAGCTCCCACCGGGTCAGCAGGCCACGGTGTGGCATTCCGAGCCCGGCTACATCGGCTTGGACACCTACGACGTTCTGCGCCAGCACGTCGTGTCGCACCACTTCAGGTTCGATGAGAGCAGGCAGGCTCAGCTGTTCCGCAGCCCGCACCGCTACATCTGGCCGGCCGAGCTCGACCTCATGGCTCAGTTGGCCGGGTTCGAGCTGGAGGCCAGGCATGCGGACTGGGCCGGGGCCGACTTCACCGCCGAGTCGCGTTCCCACGTGTCCGTCTACCGCATCCCGCCGGAGCACCAGCCTTCTCCGAGTACGAAAGCCGAAGCGTTCGTTGACTCTCTCCGACCCGAGCCTTCGATTGCGGCTGTTCCGACTGCCCGGCTGCGCAAAAAACTTGATGTGAACCTGTAGTAGCGGGCCCTGCCTGTTCGTCATCCATGACCACCACCGATTCCGCGACAGGAGCAGCCCGATGAAGTACCTGATGCTGGTGTGCACCGACCCGAGCTACTCGCCCGGCCAGGACGACGGCGCCCCGGATGTGGAGGACTGGGTCGAGGAGATGGACGGCAAGGGGATCCGGCTGATGGGCAACCGCACCCGGCCGGCGAGCGACGCGACCACGGTTCGCGTCCGCAACGGTGAGGTGCTGCTGACCGACGGCCCGTACGCGGAGACCAAGGACCAGATAGCCGGCTTCGACATCCTCGAGTGCGCCGACCTCGACGAGGCCATCGACGTCGCGTCCAGGCACCCGATGGCCTGGGCCGGGATGATCGAGCTGCGTCCGTTCTGGCCGGACGACGAGGACTAGCGGCCAAGACGGACGACGCCGGTGACAGGTCAGATGGAGGACCGGATCGCCGGGATCTACGCCGACGGGTGGAGCCGGATCGTGGCCACCATGATCCGGTTCACCGGCGGCGACTGGGACCTGGCCGAAGAGTGTACGCAGGACGCGTTCGCGAAGGCACTCCAAAGGTGGCCGGAATCAGGCGTACCGGACCAGCCGCTGGCATGGCTGACCACCACGGCACGCCACCGCGCGATCGACCGGATGCGTCGCGCGTCGACCGAGGCGGCGAAGCTACGGGAGGTGGCCGCGATGGACCTGGAGCCGTCGCCCTACCTGAGCGACAGCGAGATCCCCGACGAGCGCCTGGAGCTCATGTTCACCTGCTGCCATCCGTCGCTGAGCCTCGACGCCCAGGTGGCGTTGACCCTGCGGAGCCTGGCCGGCATGAGCACCGTCGAGATCGCGCGTGCGTTCCTGGTGCCGGAGCGCACCATGGGTCAGCGCCTCTTTCGAGCGAAACAGAAGGTCGCGCACGCGGGCATCCCGTTTCGGGTGCCGCCCGCGCACCTGTTACCAGACCGCCTTCCCGCCGTACTCCACGTGCTCTATCTGCTGTTCAACGAAGGATACGGAGACCCGCGGAAGGCCCGGCTGTGCCGGGAAGCCATCCGTCTCGCGCGGGTGGTGACGGTGTTGATGCCCGACGAGCCCGAAGCTCATGGCATGCTCGCGCTGATGTTGCTGCACGATGCCCGGCGGCCGGCGCGCGTGGACGCGGCCGGCGAGCTGGTCACCCTGGCCGAGCAGGACCGCTCGCTTTGGGATCAGGCGCAAATCGCGGAGGGTGCCACGATCTGCGAACAGGCACTACGCCGGCGCCGCGCCGGGCCGTTCCAGCTCCAGGCGGCCATCGCGGCGTGCCACGCGACCGCGCCGGTCGCGGCCCAGACGGACTGGCCACAGATCGTCGGGCTGTACACACAGCTCGCGCGCATCGCACCAAGCCCGATCGTGGATCTGAACCGTGCCGTAGCGATCGGCATGGCCAACGGTCCCGAGGCGGCGCTACCACTGGTCGACGCGATCATCGAGACCGGACAGCTCAACGACTACTACCTGTTGCACGCCACCCGCGCCGACCTGCTGCGACGCGCCGGCCGCACGCAGGAGGCGACCGACAGCTACCGCGCGGCGCTCGACCTCGCCCCCACCGACGCCGAGCGTCGTTTCCTGCGCAACCGGCTGCAGCTTCGCTGACGGCATGCTCGGCCCCCCGCATCGCCCGCCGGGGAATCGAGTCCGGTCAGAGGTCGGACCGCCACCGCCGGGTCGTCGAGCGTGGGAGTACGACCAGGCCACGGGAACCGGAGTGCCGTCCTCGTTCGTCACTACCCATGTCGACTACCCCCATCAAAGGGAGCCTCATGCGCAGCGCGCTCTTCGGGAACCTGGACTCCCAGCAGGTTCCCGCCAACTTCGCCCTGCAGAACCCCAAGATGCTTCGCGTCCGGCTACCGCACGAGGTGCTCGCCAGGCAGGGCTCGATGGTCGCCTTCCAGGGCCAGATGGAGTTCGACTACGAGGGATCAGGCGGGGTCGGGAAACTGTTCAAGAAGATGGTGACCGGCGAGGGCGCCCCGCTGATGCGGGTCAGGGGGCAGGGCCTGCTGTTCCTGGCCGACAACGCCGACGACATCCACCTGTTCTACCTGGAGAACGAAGCTCTCACCGTCAACGGCCGCAACCTGCTGGCCTTCGATCCCCAGCTCACCTGGGACATCCAGCGCGTGCAGGGCGCGGGGATCGCCGCGGGCGGCCTGTTCAACATGACGATCAAGGGCACCGGCTGGGTCGCGGTCACCGCGCACGGCACGCCGGTGCTCCTCGATACCTCCCAGATGCCGACCTTCGCCGACGGTCAGTCCGCGGTCTGCTGGAGTGCCGGCCTACACGTGGGCGTCAACCGAACCATGAAGGTCGGCGCGCTGATCGGCCGTGGCAGTGGCGAGGCCATGCAACTCGCCTTCCAGGGCCAGGGATTCGTCCTCGTCCAGGCGAGCGAGGGCCCGCCGGTGGTACAGGCACAGTAGGCCCGGCTTCATTTCTTGATGTTCGGGAGCGACCTCTCCCACCATGGGCCCCTGAGCATCGTGGAGTATTCGGTACTCCCGGTCAGGCCGTGGTGATGCAGAACAGGTGGCCTTCGGGGTCGGCCAGGATGATCCATTGGCCTTCGCCGGGCTGGAAGCCGGGCTTGGTCGCGCCGAGTGCGAGCAGGTCCTCGGTCGCGGTTTCCAGATCGGCGACCTGGAAGTCGAGGTGGCCATGCTTGGCGGGGTCGGGCCAGCCCGGTCCCCGGTAGCCGGTGACCCGCTGGAAGGCGAGCTGGATCGGGCCGTCGCCCAGGTAGGCGTAGTCGTCGTCGTTGTGGGTGATCTCCCATCCGGTGAGGTGCCGGTAGAACTCGGCGAGTTCCTTCGGCGCGGCGCAGTCGATGATGATCGCGGTGAGCTTCGCGCTAACGGCCATGTCGATGACTCCTTGGTGTCGTCGGGTGCCCGTCCAGCATCCGCTCCCACCCGCCGAGAGGTCTTGAAGATCTTTGCGGATCGTTTCGTCGTACCCCCGGCGTAGTGTCTGCGGCGTGCTGTCAGCCGTGACCCTCGCCGCCCGGCCGGAGTTCACCGTGACCACGGTGGGCTGCCGTGCCGACCACACCCGATGGTCGGCGCCGGAGGCACGTGATGACCATCGCATGGTGCTCGTACGGCACGGCAGGTTCCGGCGGTGGGCCGATGGAAGCAGTGCCGATCTGGATCCGACGACCGCCTACCTGGGCGCCCCGGGTGAGGAGGAACGGTTCGCGCACCCCGCCGGTGGTGACGTCTGCACCTCGGTGAGCTTCGTGCCCTGGCTCTGGGAAGGGCTTTCAGTCGGGACGACGGTGTACGTGGACGCGCGTGTCGATCTCACTCACCGTCGGCTGCTGCTGGCCGCCGCCGGTGGTGACGTCGACTACGCGCTCACGGAGGAGTTGCTCCGTCTCGTCGCGATGGCCGCCGACCGGCCGGTCGAGCGGCTGAAGCCCGCCGACCGGACGCTGGTCGCGGTGGCCCGCGAGGCGATCCTCCAGGGGGCGCCGGAGGCGGTGGCGCTGTGCTCGCTGGCCGGGCTCCTGAAGGTCTCGCCATACCGGCTGAGCCGGGTTTTCTCCCAGGAGATGGGCGTGTCACTGACCCGCTACCGCAACCGCGTGCGCGTCGGCCAGGCCATGGACCGGCTCACGCGGGGCGAACGCGGTCTCGCCGACCTGGCCGCCGACCTTGGTTTCGCCGATCAAGCGCACCTGACCCGTACTGTCCGCGAGCATCTGGGACACACTCCGACCGTGCTGCGCCGGCTGCTGTCGGCCCGCGGGGAGCGGCGGAGCCAGAACGTCCGCTGAGCCGGCAGTGCGTCCGTGATGAGTCGCTACATGCCGTGGCGGTGACCTGGGGCGGTGAAGCGGATCTCGGGTGACGCCTTGGGAGCGAGCAGGTCCAGCAGGCCGCCGCCCTCGACGGTCAACTCCTCGCGTCGGCCGAGGTCAGCGGAGCCGGCGGAAGAAGCCGCGGATGTCGTCGCCGATCGGATCAGCCCGGCGGTCGGAACGGTCGAACGCATCGGCGAACGCACCTGCGTTCTGCACACCGGCGCGGACACGGTCGAGACCCTCGGCGTCTACCTGGGCCTGCTCGGCGAGGATTTCCGCGTCACCGGGCCACCGGAACTCCTCGCACACCTGCGCCGTCTCGCCGGCCGGTACGCGCGAGCGACTGCCTGACGACCCGTTCCACCTGATCACCACCAAGCCCGGCAAAGGGTGGGAGCCTGCGCCAAGTGCCGTCGACCGTGCTCACGCGACGGGCTGATGGTCCACTTTCGGCTCGATGGCCGCAGACAGATCCGTACGGAGCGCGTACGGCACAAAGACGCCCAGCACGACGACGGCGAGCCCCGTGGCCAGGACGAACACCACCCGTACCCCCCATAGCTCCGCCGCGACTCCGGCCAGCGCCGCGCTGGCCGGAATCACCCCCCAACTGAGCACCCGAGACGCGGCGTAGATACGCCCCAGCAACTCCGGCGGCGACAGGTTCTGCCGGATCGTGGCCACCAGGATGCGCCAGATGCTCGATCCGGCCCCAGCGATCACTGCCCCGGCGGCCACGGTCCACACCGGCCCGCCCAGCGCCACCGGCGCCACCAGCAGAACGGTCCCGGCGGCGTCGGCGATCAGCAGCCTGGTCACCCCGAACCGGCGCCGCAACGGCTCCACCACCGCCGCCGCGAGCAGCCCGCCCACGGCCATCGCCGTCAGCATCAGGCCGTACTGGGCTGTGGTGAGATCGAGCGGGCCGGGGCTGACGGCGTACACGACGAGCAGGGCCGTCGCGACCGCCCAGGGGATGTTCATCACGGCGGTGAAGAGGGTCAGCGTTCGCACCACCGGCTGCCGCCACAGGTACCGGAAGCCGGCGACCACGTTGCCGCCCCCCGCGGTCGCGGTCCGGGCCTCGGCAGGCGCCCGGCGCAGGGCCGTCATGGCGAGGCCTGCGACGGCCAGGACGTAGAGGGCCGCGCTCGCGCCGGTGGCCAGGGCGAGGGTGAGGCCTGCCAGCAGGCCCGCGAGCGGTGGGCCGGCGAGTTCGTTGGTGACGTTGATGGTCGCCTCGATGCGCGCGTTGGCTCTGTTGCGACCGGCAGGCTCGACGACCATGGGGATGGTCGAGGTCAGCGCGGTGTCGACCAGCGTCTCGGCCACGCCGAGCAGCACCGCCGCGGCGAGGAGCAGCGGCAGCGACAGGGTGCCGGTGAGGTGGCTGATGGTGAGGCCGGACAGCACCAGCGCGCGGACCAGGTTGACGCCGCTCAGCAGCATCCGGCGGTCGACCCGGTCGACGATCCAGCCGGCGTGCAGGCCGAAGACCGGCCATGCCAGGGTGAGCGCCACCGTCACGGCCGCCACCCCGCCGGGCGAGGCGTCGGCGGCGATGGCGAGCAGTGGCAGGACGAACAGCGCCATGCCGTCGCCGAGGTTCGCGGCACCGGTGCCGAACCACAGCGCGTTGAACGGCCGGCCCAGCGACGGGGGGAGGAGGCGCATTTCTTACCTTTCAAATACATTTGATCGGTCATAGCGTGGCCCGTACCGCCTAACCTGTCAACAGGGTTTGATCGGTGAGATACTCGATGCCGTGACTGCCATCGAGTTGGTTGGGAACGCGCTGTGCCTGGACTTCGCCAACACGGTCAACGACCGTCCGGTGGCTCGGCGAGACTGGCTGGGTACCCCGGAGGAGGCTGTGACCTGGGCCGCGGCGGCGGGGCATCCGATCGAGGAACCGGACGGGCTCGCAGCGGCCCTGCCGGATGCCCGCGAGCTGCGTGAGGCGGTGTTCCGGGTGTTTCAGCCGCTTGCGCAGGGGGGTCCGGCGCCGCAGCCAGATCTTGATGTCGTCGTCGCGCTGCACGGTGACGGCATCGCCCATGGCCGGCTGGAGGAGGCCGGCGGGAACTTCCGGTTCTCGTGGGGTGGTCCGCGTACGGTGCGAATCCTGCTCTGGGAGGTCGCGGCTTCGGCGGTCGAGCTACTCACCCACGGGCCACTGGATCGGCTCGGTGAGTGTCCGTCGTGCTGCTGGTTGTTCCTGGACGTCAGCAAGAATCGTCGCCGCCGGTGGTGCAGCATGACCACCTGTGGCAGCCGCGACAAGTCGCGGCGCTACTACGCGGGACGCTCCTCCTGAGGGCCTCGGTCGGGTGGGGCTTGGTTTCGTTCGCGAGAACTGACCGCACTTTCGCGGACTGATGGGCAGGGCACGGCGAGTTGAGGCCTGTTCCGGCGGCGGTGAAAGGGCACGGGCGAGGGGCGCCCGGTTCGAAGAGGCGTGGCTGGTCGGGGGTGCGGAGTACGATATCCGCGTTGCGGTCGGAGTCCTTGTTCCGTACTCGTGTGCGCGACGGTGAGGTCCTGGTATGGACGGCGGGCGGGCGCAGATCATTGAGCGGGGTGTGCTGACCACCCCGGATGAGACATGGGACGTGGCGGTACGCCAAGGACCATAGGCCTCATGCTCGGAAGGTCCGGCGGTAGGCGTCCGGTGGTACGCCGATCGTGCGGTGGAAGTGGCGGCGCAGTGTCGTCGCCGTGCCCATGCCCGCGGCCGAGGCGATGGCCTCGACGCTGTCGTCCGTGGCCTCCAGCAGTTCCTGCGCGCGGCGGATCCGCTGCGTCAGCAGCCACTGCAGCGGGGTGGTGCCGGTTACCGAGCGGAACTGGCGAGCCAGGTGGCGCGAGCTCATGTTCGCCTGGCGGGCCAGGTCCTCCACGGTGAGCGGCTGGTCCAGCCGCCGCATCACCCAGGTGAGCAGCTCGGCCAGGGGATGGCCGTCCTGGGCGGGCACCGGTGTGGTGACGAACTGAGCCTGGCCACCGGCCCGGTGGGGCGGCACGACCAGGCGGCGGGCGACCACGTTGGCGACCGCCGGGCCGTGGTCGCGGCGGACCAGATGCAGGCACAGGTCCATCGCCGCGGCCTTGCCCGCGGACGTGAGCACGCTGCCGTTGTCGACGTACAGCACATCCGGGTCGACCTGCACCCGCGGATAGCGCGCCGCCAGTTCCTCGGTGTGGGCCCAGTGCGTGGTGGCGCGCAGCCCGTCCAGCAGGCCGGCGGCGGCGAGCACGAACACGCCCGTGCACAGGGAGACCACCCGCGCGCCCGACTCGTGGGCCACGCGCACCGCCTCGACCAGGTCGGCCGGCGGGTCCTCGTCGACGTCCGCCAGGGCGGGGACGATCACGGTGTCGGCGTGCGCCAGCCGGTCGAGCCCGCAGTCCGGCTCCAGCAGGAACCGGCCGACCCGGGCGGCGTGCGTGCCGCACACCCTGACGTCGTACCAGGGGCCTGGCAGGGCGGCCGGGGCGGAGCCGAACACCTCGTAGGCCAGGGCCAGCTCGAAGTGCAGCATCCCGTCGGTAGCGGCGACCGCGACGGAGCGCGGAACAGAACTCATGTCAGAAATTGTACGGGTCATGTCGTTCCGGACACTGGCCCCGATAGGCAGATGGGGACAGGATTTCCGCAGTGGATCACTTCGAGCACATGGGAGCAGGCATGGAATCGGGACGGAACGTGGCGGTGTTCGGCGCCTACGGGCACACCGGGCGGTTCGTGGTCGCGGAGTTGCGCGAGCGCGGGTACGTCCCGCTGCTCCTCGGCCGCGACCAGGGCAAGCTACTGGCGCTGGCGCAGGCCCAGCCGGGGCTTGAGGCGCGGCAGGCGTCGGCCGACGATCCGGCCTCGCTCGACCGCGCACTGAACGGCGCGGCCGCCGTGATCAACTGCGCCGGGCCCTTCGCCACGACCGCCGCCCCGCTGGTCGAGGCGGCGCTGCGGGCCGGCATCCCATATGTCGACGTGGCGGCCGAGATCGAGGCGAACCTTGACACGTTCACGCACTTCGCGGAGCGTGCCCGCGCCGCGGGCACCGTGGTGGTCCCGGCGATGGCCTTCTACGGCGGCCTCGGCGACCTGCTGGTCACCACCGCGATGGGCGACTGGACGGCTGCGGACGAGGCACACATCGCCTACGGCCTGAGCAGTTGGCACCCCACGGCCGGAACACTCGCTTCGGGCGCGGTCTCGGGGCAGCGGCGGGGTGGCCGCCGTATCCGCTACACCGGCGGACGGATGGAACACCACGACGACGCTCTGCCGACCCTGGAGTGGCCCTTCCCGGCTCCGCTCGGCCCCCAGAGCGTCATCGGAGAGTTCACCATGGCCGACGTCGTCACCGTTCCCAGTCACCTGGCCGTCCCGGAGGTACGCACCTACATGACCGCCAAGGCGGCCGCGGACCTGTCCGCTCCTGACGCCTCGGCACCGGCCGCCGTCGACGAGCTCGGCCGATCCGCGCAGACCTTCGTCGTCGACGTCCTGGTCCGCTCGGGCGGCGCGGAACGCCGCGTGGCCGCCGCCGGTCAGGACATCTACGCCATCAGCGCGCCGCTCGCGGTGGAGGCCGTCGACCGCATCCTCACCGGTCGGACCAGGACCATCGGCGTCGCCTCCGCGGGCGCGGTCTTCGACGCCCCGGACTTCCTCCGCGCCCTGTCCGCGCACCTCTCGGTGCACGTCCCGCTCGACACACGCGGCTGACCGACGACCCGTACCGGGATTCAGAGCGTGGTCAGTGCGGTCGACGCCAGCGCCGACTCCGACAGACGGGAGCCCCCGTGGAGATCAACCAGTAGCAACTCGATGAGATCCTGGCCGATTTCTCCGCACTAGGCCGAGCCACCTATCTCTGAACCTCGGCTACGCCGCCGCTGAACAAGACGACCTGGGCATACCCCGGTTCACTCCAGAACTGCCGCAGGTTCCCGTCGCCCTGGTCCATCGGCACCGGGCGCTGTGGACCCACCTCGGCGCCGACTTGATGAAGGCCGGCAGATCGGTATCGTCCTCCTCCTCTACCGCGGTCGCGGCCGGTTCGTCACATTGCCCGCCGGCGGCCTCAGGCGAAACCTGTTCGTCGTCGGTGAGACCGGCCAAGGCGAGGATCCGCCTGGTGGCCTCCTCCTCCGGGCCGGCCACGGACACGGCCTGGCATCCCTATCAGCAGCGCCACTGTCGTGTGGCTAGGGCCAGACAGGCTCTCCGCGGTGCGTCGTCGTCGACAGCACCTGGCAACCCATGCGGCGGACGGCATCGAACAGTGTGACGCGCGCCCGCCCTTCGTCTTCAGCCGGGAAGGCAACCCGGATCTGGTGACCGTAGGCCGTCTCGTAGGTCAGCAACCAGCCGAGGTCCGTGGCTGCGAAATGGTCTTGTCGACAGTCGTCTCCATCATCGTTCGCGCCCCGGTCGGCCGTGGGCGCGAGCGCATCACGGAGAATCCGTAGCCGCTCAAGGTAGGGCAACTCGCCTTCGGACAGCTTGATGTAAACGTGTTCGCGCTCGCGAAACGGCTCGAACCACGGCGACGCCTCGACCTCATCGGGCAATATCGTCGTGGTGATCCGTCCGCTCAACCAGCCGTGGAGGAACTCCACCGCGCCGACGTCATGTGCGTCGTAGCAGACGTTGCGCGAGTTCCAGACCACGACCCTCCAACTGTCCGGCTCTCCGTCGGTCAGCCAGCAGAGCGAGTCACCGTTGTCGGTGTCGGCCCACTCCAGCAGCCCACCGGGTTCCGGATAGAACGGGTACGGGCATTCGTCGGGATACTTCTCACGGAAAGACCGCTCTCTATCCAGCAGCCGCTGTGCGTGCTGGACCAGCAGGTCGTGGGCGCCAAACGGAGTCAGCGGCGTGATGAAGTCAACAAACTGGCCGTGTCCATATTGCTCGATGAGCGTCTTGAAGTCAGCGGGCAGCCCAAGCCCGAGGGCGGCCTCGACCTCACTCCAGTCGCCGTGCGCGTCGACCGGTTCCGTGGGCGGCGACACAAAGCGGATCAATTCCTCCATCGCCGTCATGGCCGGCAAGTGTAGTGAGCCGGCGATCAGGTTTCTCGCGCCCATCAGCGTCGCGTAGGCCGCGAGCTCGGACCGCGGCGGATACCTCGCCGGTGCTGCGTTCCTCACCGGAGGTCGAAAACCCAAGGTCATTGGAAGCAGTTCTGCGAACGGGGTCCATGTGTCAACGACGTCTGAATCTTCGTCGTTGACACTGCTTGCGAATCGGTCCGATCTCCGGCCGTACGGCCGCAAGCTGGGCGGCGACCTCCCCGCGAGTGACCGTGACTGACCCCTGTTGACCGCCCTTAATGGCCCGCTAATGGCCCGACGATCACGCTCACGACCGCCCTGTCCCGGGTCCGCTCGTGGACGGCGGGATCAAGCCGGCCAGGCCGCTCATATGTTGGCAGCCGACCAGCGGTGCCGAGGGTGGATCCCGCGCAGATCTCAGGGCGTGCTGACGTCGCGAGTAGTTCTGTCGGCAATAGCCTGGAGTTTGTCGGGATTGGCGACGTTGTGGATGGCGGTGATGCGGCCGTCAGCGTCGAAGTCGAAGGTGACAGTGGCGATGACGCGACCCGAGCCGATGAACACCATGCCCGGGCCGCCGTTGATCTCGACCAGTTCGGCATTCATGTCGGCAGGCTCGACGCCCTGGTAGGTGACCTTGCCGATGGCTGCGAACCAGGCGGCCACCGTTTGTGCGCCCACGACCGGACGCAATGCCTGGCGGACCTTGCCGCCGCCGTCGGTCCACAGTGTGACGTCCGGGGACAGCAGTTCCATAAGGGTGTTGATGTCACCTCCGGTCGCGGCGGCAAGGAACCGACCGGTGACGTCACGCTGCCGCGACCGGTCCGCGGTAAAGCGTGGCCGCCGGGCCCGCACATGCTCGCGAGCACGATGCGCCGCCTGGCGCACCGCGGCCTCGGAACGCTCCACCGCCTCCGCGATTTCGGCATGGCTGAAGTCGAAGACCTCCCTCAGCACGAACACCGCGCGCTCGAGCGGGCTCAGCGTTTCCAGCACCACCAGCATCGCCATCGATACCGACTCGGCGTTCGTGACGTCGTCAGCGGTGTCGCCACTGGTGAGAATGGGCTCCGGCAGCCACGGCCCCACATATGTCTCGCGCTGGTGCCTGGTCGACCGCAGCCGTTCCAGCGCCAGATTTGACACGATTCGCGCCAGATATGCCTTGGGGTCGGCCACCTGCGAGCGGCCGGTGGCCGACCATTTAATCCAGGCATCCTGGACCGCATCCTCGGCGTCTGCCACGGTGCCGAGAATGCGGTAGGCCACTGAGAACAGCAGATTGCGATGCTGGTTGAACACCTGCTGGTCGTGGTCTGGGGACGGGTGCGTCACCGCACCCCCCGGATACGAGTGAAGCGACCGCCGCGGGGCCAGAACACGCCCGAGGCGGGCATCTTCTTCATACGGCCGTAGGTCGGCCATGGCGAAGCAGTCACTGTCTCCTTATACCGTGCTGCCATGCGGCCGGTCAGATACACCCGTCGAGGGCTGTCGTCGGGGTGGGTGAACTGAACGACCGCGTCATGCCGTCCCAGGCTCACCGGCGTGTGGTAGTAGCCGAAGCGGAACGGCTTGGGCTGTTTGCCGTTCAGCGCACGGACGATCGACACCGCGGCATGCACACCGGTCGGCATGCCTCCCTGGCAGGTGCCGTGCATGACGCCGTAGCCCTGGTGGATCGCGGCCGCGTCACCCACAGCGTACACATCCGGGTGCGACACCGACCGCAGCGCGGCGTCGGTGACGATGCGGCCGCACTCGTCGACGGTCAGACCCGCGGCGGCCGCCAGCGGCGACACCCGCGTACCGCTCGTCCACAGGACGACATCGGCGGCAATGCTCTCCCCACCCGCCAGATCGACCGAATCGGGCAGCACTTTCACCACCTCGATCCCGCTGCGCACGCGGATATCCAGGCGCTCGAGCGCGGCCTGCAGATACGCCTTGGCCTTGGGGTTCATGGCCGCACCGGGCTCCTGCCGGCCCAGAAGCACGACGTTCAGCTCCGGGTGCTGCTCGGCGATCTCCGCGGCCGACTCGATGCCGGTCAACCCGCTGCCACCGACCACGACTGTGCCGCGGCCGAGCCGAGCCAGTCGGTCGGCCAGCAACTCGGCGTCCTGGGCGCTGTTGAGTGTGTACGCGTGCTCCCCAACACCAGGCACCGCCTCCGTGTCGGCCATGCCGCCCAGCCCGTACACCAGTGTGTCGTAGTGCAGCACCCGGTTGTCGTCGATCCGCACAGTCTTCGCGTTCGCGTCCACGGCCGTCACCCAGCCACGCACAAACTCCGCACCCGTGCCCTCAAGCAGCTCCGGGATGCTCATTTCGGCGAGTTGCTGCCCGGTCGCCGTCATGTGCAGCCGCAGCCGCTCGGTGAACCGCTCTTGGGCATTCACCAGCGTTACCTGCACGTCCTTGCGCCGCTTGTCCCGAGCGGCGAGCTGGATCGCTGCGGACATGCCCGCGTACCCCGCCCCCAGAATCAGAACGCGGTGCGTGGCCGCCATGCCGTGCTGTGTGCTCATCGTTTGTGCCTTTCTCGTCGTGCTGACGACCACGAGATGCAAGCTGCCTGCCTGTACGTGACATGCGATCGGTGTGACACGCGACACAGTCGGCTTGATGGCGTTCTCGGCCCACGTGATCAACGAATCCCACCGTGCCGCCAGCACTCCCGCCGCGATGGTCTATCAGCGCGGCTCCAACGACCGTCAGCCGCAGAAGGCCGAATAACGATCAAAGCCCATTTGATCTCCTGCGCTGAGCGCGGCGAAGCGGGGGTGACCCTGGTAGTGAGCTCTGCCGCCGATGCGTTTGGCCTTGGTCACCTGCCCGACCTTTCGCGCCCGGCACTGCTTGGCCTGGACGTCGCGGCTGTGCCGCCGGGCGGGCGAGCCGACCTCGGGCGAACAGGGCCACGACCACCCCCTCGTGGAAACGTCGACGGTTCGGCCGCAAGGAGCTGACCGTCGGGTGTCGCGGGTTGAGGGCGGGCCTACCAGGCGCGGGCGCGGTGTCAGTCGTCGATCGTCTGGTAGAGCATGGTCCAGAAATCGCGGATAACCTGCGGCGCTCATGATCCGGCTCTACTTCCCCGCCCTATCCCCGGCGACCGGCAGGATCGCCGACCGCCAGGGGGCGGGAGTTGGCTCAGCCCGCGGCCTTCCCGCCGCAGAACACCTCCTTGAGGAGCTTGTCCAGCGCCTTCGGGAACACCTGCGCCGGGTCGACTGCGGCGTCCCCGGTGGTGATCGAGGCGGCCATGGTCTTCTTGCCGTCAGGCGTGCTGTAGATCAGCGCCCCGTAGCCATTGTTGCTGCCGTTGTGGTTGAAGACGGTGCCGACGCAGCCCGGGCCCAGGTCCTGCACGTACAGCCCGAGGCCGTAGCTGCCGAAGAGGCCGCTGCTCTTGGGGTGCGGCTTGCGCATCTCGGCCAGCAGCGGGGCCGGCAGGAGCTTGCCGCCCTGCAGCGCGGAGAAGAACGTCTGGAGATCCTCGGTGGTCGAGATCATCTCACCGGCGGCGGAGATCCAGGAGGGGTTCTGGCGGGTGACGTCGATCGTCTTCCACTGGCCGGCGTCCTCATACCGGTAGTAGGCGTGGGCGTATGGCCTGGGCATCTCCGGCGAGGTGCCCGGCACCACAGTGCGCCGCATCTTGAGCGGCCCCAGGATCCGCCGCTTCATCTCCGTGGCGTAGGAGTGGCCGGTGACCTTCTCGATCAACAGCTTGGCCAGCACGTAGTTGGTGTTGGCGTAGCTCCAGTTCGTCCCCGGCGCGAACTTCGCCGGCTTGGACAACGCCAGCCGTACCAGCTCCTCGTCCTGGTAGGTGTGGAACCGCTTGTCCACCCACTCCGGGCCCGCCCAGGGGATCCCCGGCACGATCGTCCCGTCGTCGTAGTACTCGCCGGTGAAGTTGAACAACCCGCTGGTGTGCTGCAGCAGCATCCGCACCGTGATCTGCCGGTCCAGCTTGAACTTGGGCAGGTAGTCGGCCACCGGGGTGTCCAGCCCGATCTCGCCGTCGGCCACCAGTTGCAGCACCAGGGTCGCGGTGAAGGTCTTGGTAGTGCTGCCGATCCGGAAGTGGCCGTTGGTCGGCGGTTTGGCGCTCTGGCCCAGCTTGCGCACCCCGGCGCTGCCGACCCACTCGCCCCGCTGATCGTTCACGCGCATCTGCACCCCGGCGTAACCGGCATCGACGAACTCCTGGATGGCCTTCTGCAGCTCCGGGCGGTCCTGCCCGGCAGCGGCCTTCGGCACGGCCACACCCGCGGTGGCCACCGCG
>NZ_JBEXGU010000107.1:0-33300 GCF_040607515.1 Streptosporangium sp. NPDC005286
CGTCCGGAAAGCGCGCTGTCCTCTGTGGAGCGTCCCGAAGGGCCATAGGCCGTGCGTACCAACCTGAACCATCACCTCACCGACCAGCTGACCGGCGTCCGTAATCTGGGCATCCTCGCCCATGTCGATGCGGGCAAGACCACCATCACCGAACGGATCCTGTACATCACCGGCGCCACCTACAAGCGTGGCGAGGTACATGACGGGACGACCGTCACCGACTTCGACTCCCAGGAACGCGATCGCGGGATCACCATCTTCGCCGCGGCGGTGAGCTGCGCCTGGGACGGCCACCGGATCAATCTGATCGACACACCGGGTCACGTCGACTTCTCCGACGAGGTGGAGCGCTCGCTGCGGGTGCTCGACGGCGCGATCGCGGTGTTCGACGGTGTCGCCGGAGTCGAACCGCAGAGCGAGTCGGTGTGGCGGCAGGCCGACCGGTACGGAGTGCCGCGGATCGCCTTCGTCAACAAGCTGGATCGCGCCGGTGCCGACCTCGACACGGCGGCCGAGTCGATCCGCGAGCGGTTGCGGGTGGTCCCGCTGGTGGTCCAGCTGCCGATCGGACGCGAGGACGGGTTCACCGGAGTGGTGGATCTGCTGCGCATGCGATCGCTGGTCTGGACCGGCGATCGCGACACGCCCAGGGAGGGCACGGTGCCGGACACCCTGCGGGAGGAGGCGTACCGGCGCCGCCGGCTGCTGGAGGAGGCGGTGGCCGAACTGCATCCGATGGCGCTGGAGGAGTTCTGCGCGGAGTCGGCGATCTCCGCGCAGACCCTCGCCGTCGCGCTGCGCGACCTGACCCGTACGGGTGAGGGCGTGCCGGTGCTGTGCGGATCGGCCTACCGCAACCGCGGGATCGAACCGCTGCTGGACGCCGTCACGGCCTACCTGCCCTCGCCGACGAACGTGCCGGCGGTACGCGGCACCTGGGACGGCGCGGTGCGGGAGCGGGCCGCCGACCCGGCGGCGCCGTTCGCCGCGCTGGCTTTCAAGGTGAGTTCGACCGCCACCGGGCGGCTGACCTACCTGCGGGTGTACTCGGGGACGATCAGAAGGGGAGACGCGGTGCTGGACGCCGGCGCGCGGCGCACCGAGCGGGTCGGCCGCATCCTGCGGGTACAGGCCGACCGGCACACGGAGGTGGACCTGGCGGTGGCCGGGGACATCGTCGCGGTGGTCGGGTTGAAGGCGGTCCGCACCGGTGCCACCCTGTGCGCCCCCGCGGAGCCGTTGCTCTTCGAACCACCGAGTGTGGCCGATCCGGTGGTCTCCATGGCGGTCGAGGCCCGGAGGAGCACCGATACCGACCGCTTCGCGTCGGCGCTGGCCCGGCTGGCCGAGGAGGATCCCTCGCTGGTGGTCAGGACCGACCCCGAGACCGGCCAGACGGTGCTGTCGGGGATGGGGGAACTGCATCTGGAGGTCGCGGTGGAGAAGATCCGCCGTACCCACGGGCTCGATGTCAGCGCCGGCCGGCCACAGGTGGCCTACCGGGAGACGGTCGTCCGCGGGGTGTCCGGGCTGCTGTACCGGCACGTCAAGCAGGAGGGAGGCGCCGGTCAGTTCGCCCACGTCGTCCTTGACGTGGAGCCGCTGGACGCCACCGGCGGCGCGGTGGACTTCGTGTTCCACTCGACCGTCGTCGGTGGACGGGTACCGCGGGAGTACGTCCGGGCGGTGGAGGCCGGTTGCCGGGATGCCCTGGTCGAGGGGCCACTCGGCGGGCATCCGGTGATCGGCCTGCGGGTCACGCTGACCGACGGAGCCACCCATGCCAAGGACTCCTCGGAGATGGCGTTCCGGACGGCAGGCCGGCTCGCGCTGCGGGAGGCGCTGCGGACCGGCGTGATGGCGTTGCTGGAACCGCTGGCCGAGGTCACGGTCACCGTGCCGGACGACGCCATCGGCGGGGTGCTGGGCGATCTGTCGGCACGGCGCGGCCGGGTCTCCGGCTCGACCGCGCGGGCAGGCACAGTGGTGATCACCGCGACCGTGCCGCTGGCCGAGCTGTTCGGCTACGCGACCCGGCTGCGCAGCCGCACCCAGGGCAGGGGAACCTTCACCACCCGGCCCAGCGGGTACGCCCCGGTGCCGAGCACGGTGTCATACGGGACGCCGTCCCGGTAGAGCCCGGGGGTGGCCCCGCCCGCACACGGGCGGGGCCAGGCCGATTCATGCCGATCTCGGCACCACCGACTCGCTGCGCGGGCACTGTCGGCGCCGGGTGAACGGTGACCTCCAGCACCTACTACGCCACCTGGAGCCGTCAGGCTGGGGGCGAGGGACCGGGTGTGGCCCCGGCGCTTGAGGCCTCGCTATCCGCAGTTGCCGAAGGTCTTGCGGCCGCCGGTCGCCTCGGCGTAGTCCAGCCGGGTGTCTCGGGTGCTGCCCCAGTACGAGACGCACTTGCCACGGGCCTTCAGCTTGACCGGCCCGGCGTAGTACTTGAACTTGCCCGCGTCGGTCTTCGGCTTGCTGCCCTCCACCGTCAGGGTGGCGGTGGTGTAGGTGGCGGTCCGGTAGAAGGCGGTCTTGATACTGACCACGCAGTTGTAACCGGTGCTGCGGTTGTACATGAGGTAGACGTAGCCGAAGGTGTCACGTCCGGACTTGAGGGGGCGGGTGCCGTCCTTCACCCGGGTGAACCCCGCCCCGCAGACGCCCTCGGGAGTGTAGGGGGCGGAGGCCGCGTACGCCGTGTAGGCCGGGTTGGCCGCGAGAACGCCGGCGGCTAGGGCCGCCACGGCGATGACCTTCGTAACAGATCTGATCACTTGTCTACCCTTCGACGGGGGCTGCGGCCCCACAGCGGATCAACCCGTCGATCTTGGCTTACTCCTCTACTTTCCGGCAATGGGCACCGGGATGAGGCCTGGCCGACGGGTCGGGGTCTGAGGAACGTTGGCACCGGATCGTGCGCTAAGCCCTCTCAGAGCAGGTCAGCGCTGTACAGCTCCTCCTCGGATCGAGTGAAGGGGTGGAAGATCACCGGCCGCGCGGCGCACAAGTTCCCCTCAGGCTGTAAGAAATGGCGCGGTCCGCTCACTTCCCTGGTACTGGCGCACTTAAGGGAAGGGAGGACGCATGATCGAACCTGGTCCTCGGGACCGGTTCACCGTCTTGTACGGCTCCTGCTATTCGAGCGTGTACGCGTACGCGGTCAGCTGTGCGGGACGACAGCTCGCGGAGGAGGTGGCGAGTGAGACATTCTGCGTCGCGTGGCGGCGGATCGACGACGTGCCGGATGAGGCCCTCCCGTGGCTACTCGGCGTTGCCCGTAACGTGCTGCGCGAGTCGTACCGTGCAGAGGCTCGGCGTCAGTCGCTGGAGAACGAGCTGTCGACGTGGGGCTCGGTCACGGAGTTGACGGCGCGCGACGTCGCCGATTCGGTGACCGAGAGGGCAGCCGTTTTGCGGGGGCTCGCTGCACTCTCCGATGGTGATCGTGAAGTGCTCACGCTGGTCGCCTGGCATGGGCTGCGGGCCGTGGACGCGGCGAAGGTCGTCGGCTGCTCCACCGCCACGTTCTTTGTCCGGTTGCACCGTGCCCGGCGCAGGCTGGAGCGTGCGATGGCCGCTGAGCCCGACGCGATCACCGGCGCCGCCGTGTTCCCCTCCGAATCGCTGGCATCCATGAAGGAGTCAACCCGGTGAAGAAGACCGATGTGATGAAGTCGCTCTCTGGCGCTCGTCCCGCTTCGCTCAAGCCGGTGGACGATCCGGAACGGCTCGACCGGATCATCGCCGCCGCGACCACCCGGCCGTCCACGGTCTCGGTCGTCCCCCGTCGTGGCCGCATCAAGCCGGGCTGGGGATTGGGCACGGCGGGAGTGGTGGCGGCGGGGCTCGCGGTGGCCGTGACCCTGGTGCCCGGCGGTGCCGGCGACCGGTCCGCCGAGCCCGCCGCGCGCGGTCTGCTGCTCGCCGCAGCGGAGCAGACCGTGAAAGTGCCGACCGTCGCCGGCCGGTACTGGCATACCCGGGGTGTGAACTCGGGCGGTTTGTTCAGCGGAAGGTCATCGCATGGCGTTTGCCGAGATGAGACGTGGGTGGCGAAGTCGCCCAAGGATCCGAGTTGGTGGATAGTCCACTCCTGGACCCGATTGGACGCCGTCAAGGGCGCGGAACCCCCCAAGGAGGGCGAGTTCAGCTCGGATCAAGCTCATTTCACCTGCGCCCGCGGCAACCGGGCGTTGAGCGATGAGACAGGCAAGACGCCTTACGCCAGTCGGCTGAACGATTTTGCCAAGCCGGGGTCGAGCTGGCCCAACGTCAACGGCAAGGCGGTCTCCGTCGCCGATATCGAGCGCCTGCCCACCGAACCGGAGGCGCTGAAAGAGGTCCTGATCCAGTGGCAGGGTCCTGGGATGAGCGACAAGAGACGAGATGAGATCCTGTTTGAGCAGGCGGCCGAGCTGCTGCTCGAACTGCCTGCCCCTTCCGGGGTCAGGGCGGCGCTGTTTCGGCTGATGGCCGATCTGCCCGAGGTCCGTTCCCTCGGCGGCGTACGGGACCCGCTGGGCCGTGACGCGGTAGGAGTCGCGTTGCGAAGCTGCGAGCCCAGCTACGGTACTGAGACGCAGGTCCTGTTCGACAAGGACACCGGGCGCCTGCTGTCGGTCGGTAGGTCGGTCGGCGAGCAGGGCTGTGCAGACCTTCGACCGGCCGGTTGGAGCGCCGTTCTGGAGTCGGACTGGACCGACGAATCACCGAAGGCGCCGGCGGACCACGCCTGACCCAATCGCCACCCGGCCCCGGCCTTCTCGTCCGAACGAGAGCCGGGGCCGCTCCCGCAGCCGCTGGCAGAAAGGCGCCGGTCCGTGCCCCGCCGGCGTCCATGATCGGGAGGCGCGTCGCCGCCGCCGAGACGCCGTTCTGACTGGGTGCGGAGGTCGCCGCCCAGTGGGCCAAGGAGCGCAGGTCGAAGGTGACCTTCGACATCGAACCGCTCGGCCGGATGGTCAAGCTGACCGTCGTCCACGACGGCTTCGACCCCGGCAGCACCCTGCTGGAGGGCGTCGGCGAGGGATGGCCGCACATCCTGTCCGGCCTCAAGACGCTGCTGGAGACCGGCGAGCCCCTTCCCGGCGAGGGTGACTGATTCAGCGGGTCTCCGCCCGGCGTGCGCGGGCCGCCAGGGTCAGTACCTCGTCGAGTGGCCACTGGTCGTAGGCGTGCTCGCCGTACCCGCACGCGACCACCCGGCCGTCGGGGGCGATCAGGAAGTCGGCGGGGAGTCCGAGCCGCCCGCCGCGCGGCCGGATGGACGGTAGGCGCTCCTGCCCGCGGGCGGCCGTCCAGAGACCGCGTACGACGGCCAGGACGATCGTCGCCCAGACCCGGGGGTCGAGCAGCGCGCGGGGCGCCTGTTCCACGCCGAACTCCGCGTACAGCTTCTTGTCCGGGTCGGCGACGACGGCGAACGGCAGGCCCGTGGCGTGCTCGGCCAGTTCCTCGGCGGGGGAGTGGAACACCACCACCTCGCGGATTCCGGCGGCCTCGATCTCGGCGTGCCGGGTGACGAAGGAGCGCAGGTGCAGGTTGCAGACCGGGCAGCCGGCGAAGCGCCGGAACTGCAGGTGAACGAGATGGTCCCGGTCCGGGACGGGGGCCGCGGGGCCGGTGACGGAGGACAGTTCGCGGGCGGAGACGGTGGAGCCAGGCTGGAGACGCATCGGAACCCCCTCGTAGGCGTACGGCATACACCTACGATTGTAGGCGTATGCCGTACACTTTCAACCGCCATGCCGCGCCCGCGCTCGCTCACCCAGGACCAGATCGCCGCCGCCGCCCTCGCCGTCATCGACCGCGACGGCCTCGCGGCCCTGTCGATGCGCGCGGTCGCCACGGAGCTCGGCATGAGCGCGATGGCGCTCTACCGCTATGTCGGCGACCGCCAGGAAGTGGAAGGGCTCGTGGTCGAGCTGGTGCTCGGCGGCGTCGACGTCTCACCGCCGCCGGGGACGTCATGGCGCGAACGGGTCACCACACTGGTCGGCAGGTTGCGCGACCAGGTGGGCGCGCACCCGCACGTCGTGCCGCTGACGATGACCCATCGGCACCGTTCCGCGGGGGTGCTGCGCTGGTCGGAGGCGGTGCTCGGCATCCTCACCGAGGCCGGCCTGGCGGGTGCGGACCGGGTCATCGCGCTGCGCGGCCTGCTGAGCTACGTGATCGGCGCGGTCCAGCTGGAGCATCTGGGCCCGCTGTCGGGCGCGGGCACGACCGTTATCGCCGGGCTCGCCCCTGCCGACTTCCCGTATATGGCCGAGACGGCTGGTCACGCGCGTCTCGTCGGCGTCGACGAGGAGTTCTACGGCGGCCTCGCCATCGTGCTGCGCGGGATGTGCGATAACTGATCAGGGCAGGTGGCGGGTGGCGTGAGAGGTTCCGGCAGGAGGGGGCGTCCATCCGCCGCGGTCGTCCCGGCCGGGCCGTGCCCGCGGTGGCCTTCGACGGCGGGGCGGTTCGCGGGGATTGTCGGAGCACTCTGATAGACGTGGCCCATGGGTGTGAGTGTTGGTGAATTCCTGGAGATGCTCGACAGGCTTCCCGAGGTTCAGCAGAGCGACTCCGGCAGCTGGACCTCGCTGAAGGTCCGGGGCAAGGGTTTCGGCTACATCTGGGGAGACACGGAGACCGTGGGTCTCAAGGCGACGATCGATGAGCAGATCGCGCTGGTGGCGGAGCGGCCGGAGGTGTTCGAGGTCCAGTTCACCGCGGGCCGGTTCGGCTGGATCGTGGTGCACCTCGCGAAGATCGATCCGGATGAGCTGTTCGAGCTGGTCACCGAGGCGTGGTGCCTGACGGCCCCCAAGCGGCTGGTCGACGCGCACGAGGCCGGGCGGTAGTTCTGCGACATGTCGGGGGCCGGCCCGTGATCTCGCGGACCGGTTGGCCGGTCCACGACTTCATGTCGTGGGTGCCGTGACGTTCCTCAACGGAAGTACCGGTCCGGGACGCCGCATGTTCGTGGCCCGCGCCGAGGAACGGAGCCGCCCACGCTCCTGTCAGTTGTCGATCCCCGCCCCGCCTCTGTTGTCGGGAGCCCTGTTGTCGCTGATGCCGCCACCGATACCGACCTTGCCGCGGCCGCGGCCGCGGCCGCCGCCGATGCCGACACCGTCACCGTCACCGCCGATGTTGCCGTGGTCGCCGCCGTGACCGCGCCGGGCGCGGCACCTCTCGGGGTGCCTGTGCTTGTGGCAGGGCTTCTGGGCGGAGGTGAGAGTGGTCGAGGCGTTCGAGGTCACGGTGTCCGCGACGGCGGACGGAGCCGGCGTCGTCACGGGGGCGAGGAGGGCGGAGGCCGTCATCGTCCCGGCTGCGAGAGCGTTCCTGACCTTGATCATCGCATCTCCTCGCGGGTGGAGATCTCCAGCTCTGGCTCTGGGAGAAAGCGTGGTCGGGCATGGTGTCCGGCGGTGACGATGCCCGAGCGGTCGGCACGGCAGGGAACCTGTTCCCACGGTAAGCGGAGGGACCCGAGGCGGTCGGTCACAGGACTTCAAAACCTCGGGGCGGTCCGATGACCCGCCGGTGGCGGACAGGAACCGGAAGGGGGCTTCTCGTCACGCCGAGTTATGACTCCCCCCTCGGGGCTGATCCTGCGGACAAGTGAGTCGCTTCCATGTAATATGCGATTCGCCATAGTTACTCGCCAGTAGTGTCGTTGCTGACGCAAGCTCCTGCCGGTCTTCGACGTCAGAAAGGTGTTCATGTTCGACGGCTCGCTCGTCGCGGGTGCGGCTGCCGGCCCCCGCCGGGCAGGGTCGGGTGCGCATGAGCGACAGCCGCGAAAGGAATCAGTCATGCCCACGCTCGACCGTCAGGACGACGTCTTCATCCTCGACATCGGAGACACCGAGAACCGTTTCCACCCCGACTGGATCGCCTCCGTCAACGCCGCGCTGGACGAGGTGGAGAAGGCGGAGGGGCCCCGTGCCCTGGTGACCGTCGCGACCGGCAAGTTCTTCTCCAACGGCCTGGACCTGGACTGGCTGTTCGCCCATGCCGACCGGCACCAGGACTACGTGGTCAGCATCCACGAGCTCCTGGCGCGGATGCTGGCCCTGCCGATGGTCACCGTGGCCGCCCTGCAGGGGCACACCTTCGCGGCCGGCGCCATGTTCTCTCTGGCCCACGACTTCCGCGTGATGCGCGCCGACCGGGGCTACTGGTGCCTGCCGGAAGCCGACATCAACATCCCGTTCACCCCGGGTATGTCCGCGCTGATCCAGGCTCGGCTGGCCCCGCAGACCGCGCACGAGGCGATGACCACCGCACGTCGCTACGGCGGCCATGACGCCCTGGCCGCCGCCATCGTCGACCGCGCGGTGGACGAGGACGCCGTGCGGCAGACCGCCATGGAGATCGCTCGCGCCCAGACGGCCAAGAGCGGCCCCACCCTCGGCACCATCAAGACCCGCATGTACGGGCCCGCCATGGAGAGGCTGCGGGAGAAGGACAATCCCCTCGGCTGAGCGGTCGAGGTCCGGCGGCCGGACGCTCACCGGGGAGGGCGTCGTCCAGGCCCGCCGTGGCACGGATATCGCCGGCAGGCGGGGACCCTTCGGCCGGAGGATCCCCGTCCGAGCGGTTCTCAGCGCTTGTTCACCCGCAGGGACACGATCGTGCCCGGGGGGAGGGTGGCGGTGGAGGTGGCCCCCGCGGGCTGCCATGGGCCCACGTTGTAGACGTATCCGACGGCCGGGTTGACGTGGAGGACGGTCACGGCGACCTGATGCTCTCCGGTGCCGCTCGCGCAGTAGCTGGAAACCGTCGATCCCGCTACCTGGGTGGTGCAGTTGTCCGGGATCGCGTGGGCGGTGGAGGCCGTGCTCATCAGAATGGCGGTGGTGAGCAGTGCGGTACTGGAAAGGGCCGTGGCCCACTTCCTTGGTTTCACGTGTGCTTCCTCCGTGGTTCTCGGTGCGGCGGAAGTGTCCCGCAGAGTTTCCTTTAGGAAACTTTCCTATAGAAAAAGATACCTGCCTGCAAGAACGAGTCAATAGCCACCTGTGACGCTGCCGTCCCCTTCAGTGCGGGACACCGGCTCCGAAAGCGGTGTGCCGGGTGGACGAGGCCACGACCCGGCCCGCGACGACGACGTGGTGGGGCGGCGAGTGCCGGGTCAGAGCCTCGCGAAGGGTCCGCCCCTCAAGGACGACGAGGTCGGCGGGAGCCCCGGGTTCCAGACGGTGGGCGGGCAGGCCGACGACCCGCGCGGCATCGACGGTCACCATGTCGTACAGCCGTTCCAGGGCGGCGTCGGTGCGGGCGTCGAGCAGGTGCGCGGCCAGGAACGCCACCTCCAGCAGGTTGTGCCGCCCGAACGGATAGTAGGCGTCCTCGATGTCGTCCTGCCCCAGTGCGACCGGAACCCCGGCGTCGGCCAGCTCGAAGACCGGTAGATGGAGCGGTCCGGTGTGCGGGTCGCTGACGAAACCGAGCCCCGCCGCACGGCACAGTCCGGCCAGGCGCCGCAGGTACGGCTCGGGATAGAGCGCCATCGCCCGCGCGTGCTGGGCGCTGCCACGCCCGATCATGTTCCGCTCCAGCAGCTCCCGCGCGAGCATCTCGGTCGTCCGCAGCCCCGGGTCTCCGGCGTCGTCGACCAGCATGGCGACGCGCAGCCCGTGCCGCCGCGCGAGATCGACCATGCGTCGTACGTGCTCGGCGGCGTCGGCGTCGGTCCACTCGATCCACGGGATGCCGCCCACCACGTCGGCGCCGAGCCGTACGGCCTCGGTGACCAGCTCCTCGGTGCCGGGCTCGCGGAGCAGGCCGTCCTGCGGGAACGCCACCACCCGCACGTCGACCACGCCGCGGAACTCCTCGCGCAGCGCCAGCAGCGCCTCCACCCCGGTCAGCCCCGCTGCCGGATCGATGTCGGCGAATGCCTGCACGGCCCGGACACCGTGCCGCACGGACTCCACCAGCACCGGCCGGGCCCGCTCCAGGACGGCCTCCCGCGTCTGACCGGCCTTGACGGCGGCGGCCGTCTCGATGGCGCCCATCGCGGCCCCCATGGTGCCGTCGGTGTACTCCGACAGCGCGGCGGGACCGGCCGCGTCGAGGGTGTGCGCCTTGCACAGGTGCAGGTGGGCGTCCACGAAGGGCTCGGTGACCAGGGCGCCGTCGGCATCGATGGTCACCTCGGTCGCCGGGCCGAGATCGGGGTCGTCCTCGGCGACGAGGCTGAGCAGCCCGCCTGTCGCCGCCAGCGACCACCTGCCGGGACGGCCACGGAGGGAGGCGTTGCGGATGAGGAGATCTGGGGTGTCCATACGACAGCACGGTAGAAGCGCACCCACGAGATCCGGGACGGCCAGACCTGCCAAGCCGCGTGCCGCGAGCGGCTACCCGGAGTATCTGGGTGTTTACGAAATTCGATCGAAGTCCTGCGAGCTACCTGGTCGTACAGTGAAGATATGGGCATGCTGACTGTCGAGATCGACTCAGACACGGAGAAGATCCTCTCCGAACTGACTTCCGAGGGCAGGTCCGCCACCGATGTGATCCGCGAGGCGATCCGTATCGCAGGACGACTGCGCTGGCTGGAACAGGCCCGTGCCGATGCGGAGAGACTGGCCAACGATCCGGACGATCTGGCCGAGATCCGAGCGATCCAGCGCGAGTTCGGTGATTCGGATGCGTGGTGACGTCTACCGGATACGTGCTCCTCGTGACGCGGTCGGCCATGAACAACGTGGCGAACGTTTCGCGGTGGTGCTGCAATCGGATGCCTTCACCAGGCTCTCCACCTTGGTCGTCGCGCCAACTTCGACGAGTGCGGGTCCTGCGGTCTTCCGCCCCGAGATCGAACTGAACGGCAAGATGACTCGCGTACTCATCGATCAGATGAGATCCACGGATGTCTTCCGGCTCGGAGACTTTGCCGGCCGCCTCGACCCAAGTGAGATCCATGAGGTCGGCAGGACACTGCATGGCTTCCTCGGTCTGTTCTGTAGCAGATAGCAGGGAGATGTGGCAGATCGCTCACTTATTTCGGAGCAGCAGATACGTCCCACATAGTGGGCAATGAGATTGTCCGTCAGTCGACGGGGGTCACGTCGCGGATGATCCGGCCCACCAGGTAGAGCGCCGGGTCCACGTCCATCGCAACGCGGCGGGGAGAGTCCCAGTACTCCTGGTTCCGCTCCCGGAAGCTCTCCGGCCCGTCGTACGAGAGCACCCAGATGAACTGGTTCCGCTCGTGATCCAGCCAGGCGCCGTGGACCTCGAACCCGAATTCGCGGCGGAGCGGCACGACCAGCGAGTGCCACTTCTCCACCCATTCCTCCAGCAGGCCCTCCTGGATCGTGTAGATGCGATGCTGAAAGGTCCTGGCCATGTCGTCGCCTTCCGTCTCGGGTCGGATACGGGGCCGCCTGCGATGAAGATCGTACGACTACCGGGCCGGATCACGCGCGGGGCCACTCCGGCCTGATCCAGACCCGACGCGAGGTCGGGAGCAGAAGATCGGCTTACCCCGGGTTCGGGATGAAGGTTTCACGGTTCGTTGACATGTGGTGTTGCCATCCGCTGACGCGGACGTGTTCGCTCAGGTGAGCGGTGCGCAAACGCCAACGGCGGCAAGTGCCTCAACACCAAGGACAACTCGACCTCCTCCGGCGCCCTCGTACAGCAGAACTCCTGCGACTCGGTGGCGACCAAGCAGTGGCGGCCAGCCCGGCCTCGGTGAACTCGGTCTCCACCCCGTGCTCGTCGGTATCTGCGGCATCCGGTAGTCAAGGTGCCCACACATCGGAGGGAAGGCCCTGGCGAACCTTCCCCTTCCAGGGGTCACCTGGGTCTGCGGCTCAGCTGGGTGCTGCGGCCTCGATCGCCTGCTTCATCTCCACTGCGCCGCGTTCGATGCGAATGCGGATCTCGGCGGCCTGCCCGTGTGGCAGCACGTTGGTAGTCCAGATCAGCCGGCCCGCTCCGGCACCCTCCGGGCGAACTTCAAACGAGGCGTGGTGGTGTTCGAGCGGGGGCCTGGCGCCTTCAACAACGGAATAGGCCAGGCAGCGGGAATCATCATCGATCGCGACAATCAGCTCGCGGATGACGTGTCCATCGGGAAAGGTCAGGAACCGCTGATCGCCCTCCAGGCGGGTGTCCATGACACGGCCCGGCAGCAGGCGCTCGTGCACGGCTCCGACATCGCGCAGCACATCCCAGATGTGCTCAGGGGACGCGTCGATGACGATCTCGTGGCGGATGGAGGCCATGATGTCGGGAACTCCTCTTGGGGTGGGGTAGCTCCCTAGCCGGCAGGCAAGGAAGGCGACCCATGGCTGGCATCTTCTTCGGCTGCCCTGGGCACCACGCCCGGCGCAGACCAGAACAGCCGTATCCGTCCTGTGACGGCTGCGAACCTGTACTCGCGTTCAGCTCTGTACGGCCCTCGGCACACCGACACCAACCACTCGCGATGCCGCCGCCGCGGACACCTCGCCGCGGAAGCGGGCCTCGTGATAGCCGCGCACGGTGCGACGGGTCTGTTCCTGAGCTGTCGTGGTCATGGCTGCTGTCCGATCTGGCGCAGGTGATCGGCGAGGCGATGCTGGTTGGCGGCCAGCCGCAGGCACAGGTCGCGCAGAACGACCAGTTCTTCGGGAGCGAACCCGTGGAACATCGCCCGCATGGCAAGCTGCGACGGCCTGCGGAACGCCTCCATCCACGCCCGCCCGGCAGGTGTGATCTCGGCCAGAACCGAACGTCGATCCTTCGGGTCGGCGACCCGGCGGGCCAGCCCGTCGTGCTCTAGCGTGTCGACCAAGCCGGTGACATTGCGGGAGCTGACCCCGGCGGCCCGGGCCAACTCGCCGATGCTGATGCCCTGCTCGCTGCTGTTGAGGCGGATCAGCAGGTCGAGCGCGCCCGCGCTGACCCCCCGTCCCTGGGAGCCGTGGGCGCGCATGCGCTCGACGGCATGGTTGGCGGTGCGGACGGCGGCGCCTGCCTCGAAGGTGAGCAGGTCTCCGTCGTCATCGGTGAACTGGGTCATCGCGGCCCTGACCCGAGGGTCGTAGAGGAAGCCGTCAGGGTCGCTCTCGTAGATTGTTACGTCCTTCATTATGAAGGAGGATAATAGTACGTGCTTCCAGTCTTTGCTATCCGTTGCTTGACGCCCACTCTCGTGTAGATCGACAAGGGCCGCCACCGGGATCTTCCTCACCGGCAGGACCGACCTCGTCGGCACGATCGGCCGTGCCATCCCGTGGCCTTTCGCGGAGCGCTGTCCCCGGTGGCCTTGCCTGGGCCGGGACGCGTGTTCGCCGGCGGGGCCGGCCAGGGGCGAACGGCGACCGGCCGCCGAGGTGGGTGCCTGGGCGGCCGGGAGTGTCGGAGGGTTAGGGGAGGTTGAAGTCGTCGGCCTTGATGGTGTTGATGAAAGTGGTCCACTCGGTGGGGGTGAAGAGGAGGTTGGGGCCGTGGGGGTCCTTGGAGTCGCGGATGGCGATCAGGTGGGGGTGTCCGGGTTTGTGGGTGGGGCCTTCGGTGAGGTTCTCGAGCTCCGCGACCTCAACACAATTGCCGCCGTTGTTGCCGCTGAGGCTTGATTTGCGCCACCGTGCCTTGCTCAGGTCCATACCCCGCTGATCAGGCACTCGCTGAAGTGGATCAGCTCGGCGAGCTCTCCCTAGGTGAGGCCCGCCGCCTTGTCGCCGCGCAACAGGTCGGCGACCGACCAGACGAAGTCCGCGTACTTCTGGTGGTTGCCGCTCAAGAGTTCTCCTTCATGTCGTTCTCGGAGTTCTCGTCGGTGGACGGCCGGACGGCGCCGTGGGTCAGGCCGTCGGATATCAGCTGGATCAGATCCTCGCCGAGGGCGGCGGCCCGGCGCAGCGAAGCCTCGAATTCCGCCAGCTTCCGGAACGCCTCGCCGTACCCGCGCTGCTCCTCGATCGGCAGCAGCGGGAGTTCCGCGCGACGTACGTCCACCTGGGCGCGGCTGCCCACGGTGGTGTAGTTGCGCAGGTTGACCGAGCCGCTCAGGAAGCCCGCCACGAAATGGGGGTCGAGCAGGGCCGGGTCGGGGCGGAGCAGGGAGAGGCGGAGGCCCAGGACGGGGCCGCCCTCCCCGGCGACCCGCGCCACCGGGCGCCGCGCGACGCCCGGCACCAGCACGTCACCGGGCCGCACGATGATCTCGTGCTGTACGGCGATGTCCGGCGTGGTCGCGGTCGGCGGGGTGCCGTCGACGACGTCCTCGGCGGTGAGGACGGTCAGCCCGTCCGCGACCTCGGACGGCTCGCCGGGTCTGGCCGGGCTCTGGTGGTGGATCGTCAGCATGCCGCGCCGCAGGAGTTCGGCGAGTGGGACCATCGGGAGGTCCTTCGGTCCCCGAGCTGACTCGACGGTCGGCACCAGCTCCGCGGCGAGGCGGAGGAGGTCGGCCACTCGGTTCCGCTGTCCGGTGACGCGCGCGGGCGACAGGTCCGCAGGCGGCGGCGCGAGATATCGGGCGGGGGTGAGGTCGACGTCGTCGTCGAGCAGTTCGACGGCGGGGACGGCCCGGCTCATGCCCGGTTCATCGATGTCCGCACCGGCCTCGAAGCGTTCCCAGGCATCCGCGGCGACTCGCGCGAAGTCCTCCGGCCGGTCGGAGGTGTCGACCATCAGGACATGGCCGGGCGTACGGGAGTCCGCCGGTCTGCGCAGCACCCACAGGGCCAGGGCGACCGCCATGTTGGGGATGCTGCCGAGCGGGAGCGTGATCACCGCGCTGAGTGCTCCCCGGCGGATCAGCTGGGCGCGGATGCGGCGGCCGGATCTGCGGCCGGCGACGGCGGGCGGCATGAGCATGACGGCGGTGCCGCCGGGTTTCAGATGGCAGAGGGCGTGCTGGATCCAGGCGAGTTCCGACTCCATCCGGGGCGGTAGACCGTACTCCCAGCGGGGGTCGGCGGTCAGCTCCTCATATCCCCAGGCGCGGTCGTTGAACGGCGGGTTGCACACGACCGCGTCCACCAGCGTGCCGGGGAACGCGTCCTGGCGGAGTGAGTCTCCATGCGAGACGCGTACGGTGGCGGCGTGCAACGCGAGATGCGCGGCGGTCAGCCGGGCGGTCGCCACGTCGGCGTCCTGGCCGAGGAGCAGGTGTACGCCGCGATCCGAATGGTCGCGCAGTGCCTTCAGCAGCGCTCCCGAGCCGCAGGCCGGGTCGAGGATGACCTCGGGGGAGGGGCCGCAGAGCTCCGCCATGAGCCGGGCGACCGGCTCGGGGGTGGCGTACATCCGCTTGGTGTGCAGTTCGAAGTAGCGCTCGCGCAGGAAGGCGAAGGTCCCCTTCGTGCCGTTCTCGACGGCGAGGGCGGCCACCCGGCGCAGCAGCGGCAGCCGGTCCCGGATGAGGCATTCCGGCGGCAACGGGCTCCGCATCGGCCCGGCGCACGCTTCTCGGACGCGGTCGGGAAGCACGGCGGCCACGGCCGCGTCGTCGGCGGCGGAGAGGGCCGTCCAGTCGTCGCCCTCCCGGTCCAGGTAGACCAGGAAGGCGCCGAGGTCGGCGATCAGGTCGGCGAGATCCTCCTCCGGCACGCCCGCGCGCAGGTCCTGCCAGAGCCACTCGCGTGCCGGGAGCGACCTGCCCTCGCTGTGGCCGAGCAGCCACTCCTTGATCTCGCCGAGGGAGAAGGCGGGGCTGGTCGCGGTGCCGCCGACGGGCTGGGGGAAGTCGTCGTGCCGACGGCGCCAGTTGCTCACCGCGGCCCGGCCCACATCACCCAGCCGGGCGATGTCCGCCGCGGTCACCTGGACGTCCCTGTCCACCTGGTCCTCCGTGTCGGTCGCGGTCGCCCGGACGTCCTTGTCCACCGGCTCCCCATTATCCGCCGTGGTCACCTGGACGTCCCTGTCCATCCGGTCCTCCGGCCGGCCGGACGTCCCGGTTCATCGGCTCCTTCATATCGGTCTCGGTCTGCCCGGTCGTCCCGTTCACCGGTTCTTCGGGCTCGGTGTCCGTGTCGATTGGAACGTACCTGAGTTTGTCACCTCCATACAGCGTCCTCAAAATTATTGGTCGATTCCATCAACACGTGTTTTACTGAACTTCATTGGACACTAAAAATCATCGTCATGGAAGGAACCGATGACCCGTGATCACCCCCACCACGCGCATCGACCGGTTCCAGGCCTCCACGTCACGCGGCAGACGGCGCCTTCGCTCAGGGCGGGCCATGCACCTGCTGGACATCGAGAACCTGACAGGGGCCAGTCGCCCCACCACCCCCGAGGTCGCCGAGGTCATGGTCCTCTACCGGCGGATCGTCCCGATCGGCCCGATGGACCAGTTCGTCGTCGCGGTCAACCACGGCGCGCTCGTCGCGGTCGGGATCGCCTTTCACGGTGTGCAGTTGCTGGCCCGTTCCGGCCCCGACGGCGCGGACCAGGCCCTGGCCGAGGCCGCCCGGGGCGACCGGATGGACCAGCGGTTCGACCGGGTCGTGATCGGCTCGGGCGACGGCTACTTCGCCGATCTGGCCTGCTGGCTCGCCGAGTGCGGTGTGCACGTCACCGTCGTCTCCCAGCGTGAGTCACTCAGCCGCCGCCTGCGCGCCGAGGTGTCCGCCGTCATCACGCTGGAACCGCCGGTGGCACAGGTGGCCTGACCTTCGGGGGCGTCGTCACGACCGGGGCGCGGCCGATTCCAGGATCTTCGCGATTCTGCCGACGTCGGCCTCGGTGGTGCGCCAGTTGCTGAACGCGGCACGCAGCGCGGGCACCCCGGCGTAGACCGTCGGGGTGAGGAAGGCCTCGCCGGACTCGATGATCGAGTCGACCACCTCCCCGATCCGTTCGGGGGAGGGGGAGGAGGCGAGGGTGAAGCAGACCACGTTGAGCCGTACCGGGGCGAGCAGCCGGTAGGCGGCCATCGAGGCGATCCGCGCGCCGAGCCCGGCGGCGAGGGCGATGTCGCGGCGGACGATCTCCGCGTGCCCCTCGCGCCCGTAGGCGGCCAGCGTGAACCAGGCCGGTAGCGCACGTAGGCGCCGTGAGTTCTGCGGGGTCAGGTGCGCGAAGTCGGGCTCCTCGCTCAGCGGGGTGAGATAGGCGGCCGAGTTCTGGAAGACGCGGGCCTGCAGGTCGCGGCGGCGGGTGAACTGGATCGCGCTGTCGTAGGGCACGTTCAGCCACTTGTGCAGGTCCGCACAGACCGAGTCGGCCTCGCCGAGGCCCGCGACGAGGTGGGAGTGCTCGGGGGAGAGCGCGGCGAAGGCGCCGAAGGCGGCGTCCACGTGCAGCCAGAAGGGGTGATGCTCGCGCAGGGCGGCGACGGCGCGCAGGTCGTCGAAGTCGACGGTGTTCACCGTGCCGGCATTGGCGACCACGATCGCCGGTGCGCCGTCCAGCCGGTCGAGTTCCTCGGCGAGCAGGGCCACGTCCACCGCCTCCCGCCCCGGCAGGACGCCGACGTGCCGGATCGCCGACCGTCCCAGCCCGAGCATGGACAGCGACTTGACGATGCTGGAGTGCGGGCTCGCCGACAGCACCGTCACCGGCCCGAGCGCGGCCGCGCCCGCCTCGGCCACCGACACGCCGCGCAGTTCGCCCAGCCACTCCCTGGCGATCGCCAGGCCCGCGAAGTTGGACATGGTCGCGCCGCTGACGAACGTCCCCTCGTGCTCCGGCGGCAGGCCGAAGAGGTCGCGCAGCCAGGCGACCGTCTCCCGTTCGAGGTCCGGGGCGAGGGAGTCCAGGCCGGAGGTGGGGTTCTGGTCGAGGGTGCCGGTCAGCCAGTCGCCCGCCAGCGCCGCGGGTGTCGCGCCACCCGTGACGAAGCCCAGGTAGCGGGGGCCCGCGCTGGCCGCGAAGCCCGGTTCCCAGCGCCGCGCGAACATCTCCATCGCCCCCTCCAGGCCGATCCCCGTCTCCGGCAGGGACTCGGGCGCCGGTCGCACCGGCGTCCGCGCCGCCGGGCGGTCGTCGAGCCCGGCGAGGAGACGCACGGCGTACGCGCGGGTGGCCTCCATCAGTTCGGGTACGCGGGCGCGATCGGCTCCCAGGGGGCCGCGGATGTGATCGGCCTCCGGCACCCCGGACAGGTGGTCGTCCCCGCCGCCGGGCGGTCCGGGCTGCTGGTCGCCGTCGGCGCTCGATGGTCCGTGCCGATACTCTCCGCCGCTGTGTGACGGTCCGGGCCGGGGGCCGCCGCCGAGGTGCGGAGAGCCGGGAATGGGAGCGGTGCCCGCGTCGGGTCTGGCGTTCATGCTTCGACGCTAGGAAGCGGAGCATGTTCGCGTCGTGGTCCAATTACGGCAAACTGGACCAGTGCTCAAGGATGTTCTGGCAGGATGGCGGCGATTCGGCGGCCCTCTCGCGGGTGCGCTGGCCGCCGCGCTGCGCGAGGCGGTGCTCGACGGGCGCGTACGCGTCGGGGACCGGCTGCCCTCGGAGCGGCGCCTGGCCGGTGAACTCGGGGTGAGCCGGGGAACGGTCGTCGCCGCCCTGTCCCGGCTGCGCGAGGAGGGCTGGCTCGTCACCGAGCACGGCAGTGGCAGCAGGGTGCGGCTGCCGCGGAACCTCGGTGAGCGCTACGCGCCCCTGTCGGTGGACGGCCGGGGCTCGCTCCTCGACCTGCGGCGCGCCGTTCCCGCCGCCCCGCGCGCGATCGTCACCGACGCCGTCACCCGCGCGCTCGGCAGGTCGGCGGGGCTGCTGCTGGAGAGCGGCGAGCCCGGACCCGGCCTGCCCGAGCTGCGCGAGCTGATCGCCCGGCGTCACACCGGAGAGGGATCGGCCACCCGCCCCGAACAGATCCTGGTCACCTCGGGAGCCCGTGCCGCGCTGGCGCTGCTCGTCACCCATCTCGGCCCGCGCAGAATCGTGGTGGAGAACCCCACCTTCTTCGACACCCTCGCCACGCTCAGGCGCTTCGGCATCCGTACCGTCCCCGCGCGGGTCACCGCGGCGGGATGGGACGGTGACCAGCTCGCCACCGCGTTCCGCGAGGCCGCGGGGGGAGCCGCCCTGCTGACCCCCGACTTCCAGAACCCGACCGGGGTGCTGATGGGTTCCGAGGACCGCCGGAAGGTCGCGGAGCTGGCGGCCAGGTACGGGGTGACCGTGATCGTGGACGAGACCGTGCGCGACCTGGACCTGCGCGACCATCCGGTGCCCGAGCCCCGGATCGACCGGGCCGTCACGATCGGTTCCCTGAGCAAGACCGTGTGGGGAGGGTTGCGGGTGGGATGGATCCGGGGTCCGGCCGCGCTGATCCGTGAACTCCTCCTCGACCCGATCAGCGGTCTGTACGCCCCGCCGCCCATGGAGCAGCTCGTGGCCTGTGAGGTCTTACCCCTCATGGACCGCTTGCTGGGCCAGCGCAGGAGCGAGCTGCGGCGCCAGCGCGACCATCTGGCCGGAAGCCTGGACGGGGACGACGCCTGGAGCTTCTCCCTCCCGCAGGGCGGCCTGGCGCTCTGGCTGCGCCTGAACGGTGTGTCCGGTGAGGCACTCGCGGGGAAGGCGGCCGAGGCAGGACTCAGCCTGCTCCCGGGGCCGGTGTTCTCACCTGACGGCACCCGGGCCAACCGGCTGCGGGTGCCGTACACCGCCCCGATCGAGACCCTCGACCGGGTCGTCGAGCAGCTCAGGCGAGCCCACCGGTCCTGAAAGGCACGTGTCGACGCCCGGTGCCTTCGGCGTGGTTCGGCTCCGGGGTCGTCCTGCCGACCGGTGGCGGGGGCCGGTGCCTTTCACCCGGCGCCCCGGCCAACCGGCGGCCGGTGCCTTCAGTACGGCGGCCCGGCTAACGAGTTGCAACAGGCGTGGTGGGGGCACAGGCGGTTTCACATGGTTGCCCGTCCTCGATTCGCAGGATGGGTGCGCCGGCGAGATGCCGTAGCGCGCTCCTCAGCGCCGCCCGTACCGGGGCGTCGAGATCGGTCAGCAGCCGGTCCTCGATCGCCTTGATGTCATCGCGGGCGGCCTCGAGCGCGAGGCTTCCTTGAGGCGTGACCTCGATGATGCGGGCCCTGCGGTCCGCGGGATCCGGCCGGCGGAGAACCAGGCCGGCGCCTTCCAGCTCGTCGAGGATGACGACCAGTTTGCTCTTGTCGACCGACACGGCCTGGGCGAGGGCGAGCTGAGTGCGGGCGGGAGCTTCGACGACCGCCATCAGCACCGTGTAGCCCCAGAGGCCCATACCGTGCTCCCGCACCGCTACGGCCTCCGCCCCGGCGAGGCCCTGCTTCAACCGGGCGAACAGCCAGTGCAGATCCTCGTGCAGCCGGCTGCCGGGCGAGCTTTCGGAGGCAGGAGAGATGGCCATGGCTCCATGATAGCGAGTCGAGATGTTCTTGACTTGAAACTATCTTGTTCTATATTGATTGTGAATCCAGATCATATTGAATGTGAGGCAATCTTGTGACGCATCTGCTGCACCTGGACGCCAGCGCACGAAGCGACTCGTTCTCGCGCAGGCTCGGCGAGAGTTTCGCAGCCGCCTGGAAAGCGGCCAATCCTGAAGGGATCTACACCCACCGCGACCTGGTCGCGGAACCGGTACCGCCCGTCGACGAAGCCCGTGTCCAACTCGCCACCCAGTCCTCCCTGAACGGGGTACGCGGCATCCG
Source organism: Streptosporangium sp. NPDC005286 (assembly GCF_040607515.1). Taxonomy (NCBI): domain Bacteria; kingdom Bacillati; phylum Actinomycetota; class Actinomycetes; order Streptosporangiales; family Streptosporangiaceae; genus Streptosporangium; species Streptosporangium sp. NPDC005286. The sequence continues at coordinate 20,601 of NZ_JBEXGU010000107.1, forward strand.
GGCCATGGACGAGGTGGCCAACACCACCTCCGAACTGGCCGGGGCCTGGGCAGCCACCCGCCCGCTGGTGGAGCAACTGCTCGCGGCGGACGTCCTGCTCGTCGGCGCCCCCATGTACAACTTCTCGGTGCCCGCCGCGCTCAAGGCATGGATCGACCGGGTGGCCCTGCCCTGGTTGCCACTCCGGGGAAAGTCGGCCGTGATACTGAGCGCGCGCGGCGGCGCCTACGGACCGGGCACTCCCCGGGAGCCCTTCGACTTCCAGGAGCCTTACCTGCGCGCCTTCTTCTCCTCGCTCGGACTGGACGATGTGGAGTTCGTCCATACCGAGCTCACGCACGCCAGGGTCATGCCCTTCCTCGTCCAGTTCCGCGAGACGCACGAGGCATCCCAGGCCGCAGCGCTCGACGCAGTGCACACCCTGGCCACCCGGGTGCGTGCCAAGACGCCGTCTTGAGCCTGACGTACATCCCGTACTGGCCGTACCCGATCAGCAAGGACGAGAGGACCCCCTACACAGTGGACACCGAACTCAGAGACCGCGTGGTCCTGGTCACCGGCGCGTCGAGCGGGATCGGAGCCGCGACCGCCCGCGCCTACGGGCGGGAGGGCGCCCGGGTCGCGATCACCTACCGAAACAACCCGGACAAGGCCGAGAAGGTGGCCGCGGACATCGAGGCCTTGGGCGGGCAGGCGCACGTCGTACGTCTCGACCTCGAAGACCTGCCGACCATCGACCAGGCCGCCGCAACCGTCATCGAACGCTGGGGCGGGATCGACGTCCTCGTCGCCAACGCCGTCCGCTGGGGCGGTGACGGCCCGCCGGATCCCAGCGTCCGGTTCGAGGACGTACCGATGAAGGAGTGGGAGGCGATGATCAATGCCAACCTGGTCGGAACCGCCGCGTCGATCCGCGCGGTCCTGCCCGGCATGCGCGCCAGGGGCTGGGGCCGCATCGTGCTGATCTCCTCAAGCGTCGCGGAGGAGGGACTGCCCGGGCCAGGTCCGTACGGGACCGCCAAATCGGGCCTGTACGGACTCGCCCGCAGCCTCGCCTGGGACGGCGGCCGGGACGGAATCCTGGTCAACGTCGTGGCCCCCGGCTTCACCCTGACCGACAGCCGGGACGTTCCGGAGTTCGTCACCGATGCCCTCGCCGCCGCCACGCCCAGCCGCCGACTCTCCAACTCCGGCGACGTGGCCAAAATTATCGTTTTCCTAGGCTCGGGAGCCAACGGCAACCTCACCGGTGAAGTGATCCGAGACGGCTCCTCCGCCGCACGCGCACCACACCTCGGCGGGTAACCGGCCGCGACCTGGTGGCGGCGGAGCGGCTCCTCGTGGAAGACCTTGTTCCGCGCGTCGTCGCCGGCGGCCGTGGGAACCCTGCCGGTCACGACCAGTGCCACTCGATCGAGGCCGTGGCGCGGCGCTCGGCCAGCCATTCGGTGAACGCCACCCGCCCGGCCGCGGCCAGGGTCCGCTCGTCCGCCGACGAGGCCGCACGCCCCAGGATGACCCCGGCGAGGAAGGCGGTGCCATGGGCCGTCGGCCCGACGACGTCTCCGGGCGCGCCCTCCTGCAACGGTTCGGGCAGCTCGAAGGCGAAACGCTCGGCGATCGTCGTCTCCACCTCGCCGGCCGGACCCGCGAGCGCGGGGAGGAGGCCCTCCGGTGAGTCACCGCCGAGGTCCTCGAGGGCCCGCTCCGGCCCGATGCTCCAGAGCGCACGCACCCGGTCGAAGCGCTCGGCGTGCGCGGCCAGGTAGGCCGGGCCGAGCTCGGCCTCCCTGCGGCGGCGGAAGCTCCGGCGCCTGGCGATACCGCCGATGTAGGCGTCGAACTGCTGGAGGGTCATCCCCATCTCGGCCGGCGTCGTCGCGCGGTCGTGCAGGCCCCGCCCCCGGCGGAACTCCTCCGAGGCGGCCTGCAGGTCCTCGTCGCTGACCGGCGTGTCGTCGTGCTGGATCTCGTTCAGGATCAGGCACTGGTCGACGATCTCGTCGTACGGCGTCGCGTCGCGGCGTGACAGTGAGCGGATCATGGTGAGCGCCTGGGCGACCGACAGGTGTATCTCGTCCACGCTGACCAGCCGGCCCGCCGCCCAGCGCGTGGAGTGGTCGATCAGCCAGGGGACGCCGTCGTCGGCCCGCGCGGTGAGCGCGATCGTCCCGCCTTCCGGGTCCTGGAGCAGCAGGTCGAAGTCGACCACCGAGGTGCCGGGACGCTCGTCGACGACGAGCTCCGCCTTCAGCTCGGGGTGGTCGGCCGCCCACGCGGCGGCCGTCCGACGGGCCTGCTGCACCTGTGCGCGGCGGCGAGGCAGGCCGCGCAGCAGCCGCACCCCGGAGGCGAGCGTCGTTCCGAGGTCAATCATCGAATACCTCCAGCGTGGAGACCCCGAGCCTTGGCTCCGGGAATCAGGCTCGTCTCGTCATGGAGGCGCGGCGGAACGGGAATCCCGCTTCGCCGCGCCAGGTCAATCAATGCCCCGTCCGGCCGGCCCGTGCCGGGAGAGCGGCGTGTGCCGCGCCTTCCCCCTCTCCCGGCCCGGCCGGTTCGGCGCCTTCCGAGAGGAAGGGCGCCGGGCCGCTTGTCAGCCGATGTACCTCCGGCGGGCTTGGCACCCTGGAAGAGGTTTCTCTCCCGGGCGCCCGACGTACCTTTCGGCACCCTCGGCCGGTGGGGCGCCGCCCCGGGCGGGGTCTGATCCCACCCGGGGCGGCGAGCCGATCGTCAGCTGACCCACCACTCGCTGGCCTGGCCCTTGCTGTTGCGCCAGGACACGGTCATCCGGCCGCCGGCGACCTCGTCCAGCTCGGCACCCTCGAACGGGATGTCGTCAATATTGATCCTGGACATGCTCGGTCCCCTCCGTGGACCGGGCGCGGCGTTCCTCGTCGAGTGCGGCGCTCGGTGTTCTCCGTTACGTCGAGGACGCTAGGTACCGGTTCTTGCGATCATCTGAAAGATGACTTGGTAAATACTGGCCGCGCTGGTCACGATGGCGAACTGGCCCGTGGCGGGCCGTGGTGGGGCGGTGCGGCGGGGGTGACGCCGGAGTGAGCCCGGAGCCCCGAGGGCGGGTGATCCTTACTCGTCCCCACCACAACTGTGTTCTCTTCTGTCACTCGCGTGAGCGCCCGTTTGGCGAACAGCGCGCCGACATTCTGGAATGATCGCCTAGATATCCTGTCGGACATCGAGACTGACGGACAGTGACTGATGCCCCCCATCGATCAAATCACCACCTTCGCATCCGACCAGCCGGTGTTGACGAGCTTCATCGGCGTGTTCGCTCTCGTCCTCCTGGTCGCGGCCTACTTCGCGCTCCGCGCCATCCAGCGAATGGCGGTCCGCTTCTTCCACTCTCACGTCGCGCCCCGTCCGGTGGAGGACATCCTCACCGTCGTCGCCGCCAGCATCGCGACGGGTGTCTCCGCCCAGGGCATGTGGCGCTTCTCCGGTGACGTGCTCGGCTTCGACGGTCCGCTGCGGCTGCTGCTCTTCGCCTTCATCGAGGTCGCCGTCATCACCAGCGCGGTCCGGGCCCGCCGCAACATGCGGGAGAACTTCTCGGCAGGCATCGACGGCATCGCCGTGTGGGCGCTCACCGGCCTGACCGCGGTGCTGTCCAGCATGGACGCCCGCAGCATGGCCGAGGCCATCTTCCGGCTCGCCGCGCCCCTGGTGGCGGCGTGGCTCTGGGAGCGCGGCATGGCGATCGAACGCCACCGGATCAGCGGGCGCTCGCGCATCAACTGGCGGCTCACCCCCGAGCGGGCACTGGTCCGCATCGGGCTGGCCGAGGTCAGCGACCGTACGGCGAGTGAGGTCGACGCCCACCGCAGGCTGACCCGGGTCGCGCTGGCGGCCAAGCGCGCCCGCGCGCTCCGCGAGTCCGGGGCGTCCGACCGGAAGATGCGCGCGGCCCTCACCAAGCTGGACCGTGCCATGGACCGGGCGGTGGAGCACACCGGCCTGGCCGTCGACTCGGTACGCCAGGAGGCCCTGCTCTCCCAGATCGGCGCCCTCTACAACACCTCCGCGCTGATCGACCTGACCCCGCCGGTGCCGTGGGACCCGGAGCCTGAGCCGGTGCGTCCCGCGGTGGCCGCGGGGCGATCGGTCATCGACGATGACGATGACGAGGTCCAGGTGCTGGACGGCCCGCCGCCGGTCGTCGACACGGCACAGCGCGCGGCCCTGATGCGTGCCGCGCGGGAGTACTGGGACAAGCAGATCGAGCGGAAGTTCGTGCCCCGGGCGACGGACATCGCCCACGAGACCGGCGTCTCCCTGGCCACCGCCCGCGAGTACCGGGCGCTGTGGAAGCTGGAGCCCAAGGCTCACGCGTTGCTGGAGGCGGCCTTCCACGAGCACGGGATCATCGACACCGGCACCTTCCCCGCCATCGAGACCGAGCAGGTCCTGACCGTGAACGGCTCGTCCGCCGCTCGCTGACCTCGCGCGGAACGACGTACAGCACGACACACCGCACGACTCGCCACCGCCCTCCGTCCGCGTACCCCGGCCGGGGGGCGGTTCGCGTCGCGGGCCGCCCGCTCACACCGGCTCAGGTCGACTCGCGGACGATGAGGTCGGTGGGCAGTATCACCGGCTCCACCTGCTCGGCGCCGTCGATCAGGGCGAGCAGCAGGCGGACCGTCTCCTCGGCGACCCGCTCCAGGGGCTGGCGGATGGTGGTGAGCGGCGGATGGGTGGTGAGTGCCACCGCCGAGTCGTCGAAGCCGCCCACCGCGACGTCCTCGGGCACCCGCCGCCCGGCGGCGCGCAACGCGGAGAGCGCGCCCGCGGCCATCAGGTCGGAGGCGACGAACACCGCGTCGATGTCGGGGGCACGTTCCAGCAGCCGGGCCATCGCGCTCTCCCCGCCCAGCTGGGTGTAGTCGCCGTGCTCGATGAGCCTCCTGCTCGCCTTCCTGCCGAGGATGTCGGCGAAGCCCTCCAGCCGCAGCGCGCCGCCGGGGGTGTCGAGCGGGCCGGTGATGGTGGCGATCCGCCTGCGGCCCCGCTCGACCAGGTAGCGCGTCATCTGCCGGGCGCCCTCGCGGTCGTCCGCCGCCGCGTAGGGGATCACGTTCTCCCTGCCGATGACAGCCCCCTGGGCGACGGCGGCCACCGGGATGTCCACCAGCGCGTCCACCAGCCTGTCGCCCGCGTGGGTGGAGACCAGGAAGACCCCGTCGGCGTGGCCGCCGCGCAGGTAGCGGACCACCCGGTCGCGGTCGCCGTCGTTCCCGGCGATCATCATCACCAGCGATATGTCCCGCTCGGCGAGCCGCCGGGTGGCGGTGCGCAGCAGCACGCTGTAGTTGGGGTCCTCGAACAGTCGCTCCTGCGGCTCCGACAGGACCATCACCACCGAACCGGTCCGCTGGGTGACCAGGCTGCGGGCGGCCCGGTTGAGCACGTAGCCGGTCTCGGCGATGGCCCGCTTGACCGCGGCGTGCGCCGCGGGACTGACGTACCGGTCGTCGTTGAGCACCCGGGAGACCGTTCCCCGGGAGACCCCCGCCACCGCCGCGACGTCATGGATGGTCGGACGCTTCGCCATGCTCCCATTTTCCCCTCGACCGGGCGAGGCCCGGTCGGGCCCGGCCACTAGCTTTTCACGGCCCCGCCGGCCAGGTCGGTCCGCCAGTAGCGCTGCATGGTGAGGAAGAGCGCGATCAGCGGGATGATCGACAGCAGGGTGCCGGTGAGGATCAGGTTGTACAGGGAGGGCTGGTTGGCGCCGGCCGCGAGCAGCGTGTAGAGCCCGACGGTCAGCGGGAACCTCTGGTCGTCGCCCAGCATGATGAACGGCAGCAGGAAGTTGTTCCAGATCGCGACGAACTGGAACAGGAAGATGGTCACCATGCCCGGGATCATGAGGGGCAGCGCCACCCGGCGCAGCAGCAGCCAGTGCCCGGCGCCGTCGATGCGCCCGGCCTCCAGCAGGGCGTCGGGGACGGCGGCGGTGGCGTAGATGCGCGCCAGATAGATGCTGTACGGGTGCAGGATCTGCGGGAGCAGGACCGACCAGTAGGTGTCGGCGAGCCCGATCCGGGAGAAGAGCAGGTACTGCGGGATGGCCAGCACCACGGCGGGCACCAGGATGCCGCCGATCAGCAGGTTGAAGATCAGGTTCCGGCCCCGGAAGCGGTACTTGGCCAGCGTGTAGCCGGAGACCGCGGAGACGGCGGTGGAGAGCAGGGCGCCGCCACCGGCGTACAGCAGCGTGTTGAGCATCCACAGCCAGAACACGCCGTCGCGGTAGGCGGCCAGGTCGGCGAGGTTGGCGAGCAGCCCGGTGCCGGGGGCGAAGGTCGAGGTGGAGAAGAGCTCCGCCTTCGACTTGGTGGCGGCCACCAGCACCCAGCTGACCGGCAGCAGGCAGTAGAGCGCGCCCAGCAGCAGGATCGCGGTCGGTGCGATCCCGTACGGGCGGCGTCGCGCGGCCGCCCTCCGGCGTCCCCTCGTGGTGAGGGTCGTGGTGGCCATCAGCTCTCCCCGAAGGCGCGGTCGCGGACGACGCGCAGGAAACCAAAGGACAGGACGAGGGAGATCGCCGCGATGACGATCGAGGTGGCGGCGGCCGAGTAGAGGTCGCCGGTGACGAAGGCGTCGCGGTAGACCTTCATGAGCGGGCTCCAGGTCGAGCTGATCGTGTTGGTCAGCGGCCGCAGCGTGGTCGGCTCGGTGAACACCTGGATCGTGGCGATGATGGAGAACACGGTGGTCAGGATGATCGCGGGCAGCAGGATCGGGATCTTGATCCGCAGCGCTATCTGGATCTCGCTCGCCCCGTCGATCCTGGCGGCCTCGTAGTAGGTCCTGGGCACGGCGCGCAGGGCGGTGTAGAGCACCAGCATGTTGAAGCCGACGCCGCCCCAGACCGCGATGTTCGCCATGGAGAGGACCACGGTGCCCGAGCCGAGCAGGTCGACGTCGAGCACCTGGCGGATCGGGCTGAGGCTCGGCAGGTAGAGGAAGCCCCACAACAGGGTGGCGGCCACCCCGGGCACCGCGTACGGCAGGAAGACGGAGACCCTGGAGAAGCGCGCGAGCCGCACGTGCGCCGAGTCCAGCAGCAGCGCGAAGAGCAGGGCGAGCCCGAGCATGACGACGAGCACCAGCAGGCCGTAGCCGAGGACGCGCAGCCAGCCGGCCCACAACTCGCCGTCGGCGAGCGTCGCGGTGTAGTTGTCGAGGCCGGCGAAGACCTCGCGGCGCGAGCCCTTGCCCAGGCCGAGCCCGGAGACCTTGGTGCGCCGCAGGCTGAGGTAGGCCGTGTAGACGATGGGGACGGCCATGAAGAGCGTGAACAGCGCCATGGCCGGTGCGAGGAAGAGGTAGGGGACGGCGCTCGCGGTGCGGGCGCCGCCGCCGAGGCGTCGTGTCATTGGGCGAGCTGGAATCCGGACTTCTGCATGTCGGCGACCGTCGCCTCCTGCATCTTGCCGATGGCGTCGGAGAACGCGGACTTGTCCTGTACGGCCTTGTCGAAGGCGTCCTTGAAGGCGTTGTACGTCACGTTGACGTTCGGCCCGAAGGTGAAGCCCCGCGCGGTGGCGGAGATCGCGGCGGTCTGCTGCCAGAAGTCGGGCTGGTTGGAGAAGTAGTCGGGGGCCTCGCCGAGCATGGTGCCGCCCTTGGCGGCGGCCGGGTAGACCGCGCCCTCCTTGACGAGCAGGCCGAGCGCCTCGGGGTCGGTGTTGAGCCAGGTCGCGAACTTCGCGGCGGCGGCCCGGTTGGGGGACTTGGCGGCGACCGCGGTGGAGGAGCCGCCCCAGAAGCCGCTGGCGTTCTCGCCGGCGCTCCACTGCGGCAGCGGGGCGATCGCCCACCTGCCCTTGGCCTTGGGGGCGTTGCTGGACAGCACGCCCGGCGCCCAGACGGCCGAGGGCCAGGTCAGCAGCTTGCCGTCGTTGAGCGCCTTGTTCCACTCGGGGGTGAAGTACGGCTGGTCGTCGATGGCGCCCTCGGCGACGAGGCCGCCCCAGTAGTCGGCGACCTTCCTGGTGGCGTCGTCGTTGACCGCGACCTTCCAGGACTCGCCGCTGATCGACCACCACTGGGCGCCGGCCTGCTGGGCGAGGCCGACGAAGGCGCCGGGGTCCTTGCTGGAGAAGGTGCCCAGGAAGACCTTGGGGTCCTTCTTGCGTACGGTGCGGGCGGCCTCGGCGTACTCGCCCCATGTCTTGGGGACCTCGATGCCGTACTTGTCGAACAGGTCCTGGCGGTAGTAGAGCATCATCGGGCCGCTGTCCTGGGGAAGCGCGTAGACGGCGTCGGTGCCGAGCGTGACCAGCCCCCAGATGCCCTCGCCGAACTCGCCCTTCGCCTGCGCCACGTCGCCGGAGAGGTCGGCAACCGCGTCGGCGGCGACGAAGGAGGGCAGCATCTGGTACTCGGCCTGGACCAGGTCAGGGGGGTTTCCCGCCTTGGCCGCGGTCAGGAACTTGGCGGCCGCGTCGTCGCCGCCGGCCTGCTTGCTGACCGTGACCTGGATGTCGGGGTTGGCGCTGTTCCAGGCCGCCGCGATCTTGTCCATGTTGGGAACCCATGTCCAGTAGGTGAGCTTGACCGGCCCTGCGGGGGCCGAGCTCTGCGCGACCGGGACGGCCGGCTCCTGGGCGGCGCCGGAACATCCGGCGGCCAGGGTGGCGGCGAGAGCCGCGGCCGCCACTGCGAGCCGGTTTCTCTGCATGCGTTCCTCCGTGTCAGGGATGCCGTGTCGGGGGGTGCTGTGCCGGGGGTGCTGTATCGGGGTGTCGCGCCGGGGCTCGGGGGCCTGCCATGCGGACATATCTGTGAACGTTCACAGACTGAAATCCGAGATGTCGCCCTGTCAATGCTCGTTACGCTCTTGTTAATCGCCTGCCCGCGCTGGTGTTCCCGTGGCGACTCTTCCCTGGGTGTCGGGTTTCGATTACTGTGCACGTTCACAGAGATGAGCCAAGGGGGAGCAGTTGCCTGGATATCCCGTCCTGCCGGAGGGCATCGCGTACGGAGGGGACTACAACCCCGAGCAGTGGCCGGAGGAGGTCTGGCACGAGGACGTCCGGTTGATGCGCGAGGCCGGGGTGAACCTGGTCAGCCTCGGCATCTTCGGCTGGAGCCTGCTGGAGCCGGAAGAAGGGGTCTACGACTTCGGCCGGCTGGATCGGATCATCGACCTGCTCGGCTCCTCGGGCATCAGGGTCGACCTCGCGACACCGACCTCCTCCCCGCCCACCTGGTTTCGGGCCGCCCACCCGGGCAGCCACCTGGTCGACCGCGCGGGCCATGTCATCGCCGGAGGCTCCCGGCACAGCTTCTGCCCCAGCTCCCCGGAGTACGCCGCCGCCTCGGAACGGATCGCCGGCCGGCTCGCCGCCCGCTACGCCGGGCACCGGGCGGTCGTCATGTGGCACGTCCACAACGAGTACGGCTGGGCGAACGCGCGCTGCTACTGCGAGACCTCGGCGGAGGCGTTCCGCGACTGGCTGCGCGAGCGGCACGGGGACGTGGCGGCGCTCAACGCGGCGTGGGGGACCACGTTCTGGGGGCTGACCTACGGCTCGTTCGACGAGGTGGAACCCCCGAGGCTCGCACCGGTCGGCCAGCTGACGGCCCTGCAGCTCGACTACGCGCGCTTCTCCGTCGACGCGCACATTGCCAACTTCCGCCGCGAGCGCGACGCCATCCGCCGCTTCAGCGACATGCCGGTCACCACCAACTTCATGATCCCCAACTGCGAGCCGATGGACTACTGGCGGTGGGCGGGCGAGGTGGACGTCGTCTCCAACGACCACTACCTCGACGCCGGGCGGGCCGAGGGCCACATCGAGCTCGCCATGGCGGCGGACCTCACCCGCTCGGTGGCGGGCGGCCGGCCGTGGATGCTCATGGAGCACTCCACCGGCGCCGTCAACTGGCAGCCGCGCAACCTCGCCAAGCGGCCGGGGGAGATGCGGCGCAACAGCCTCGCCCACGTCGCCAGGGGATCGGACTCGGTGCTCTTCTTCCAGTGGCGTGCCTCCCGCTACGGCGCGGAGAAGTTCCACTCGGCGATGCTGCCGCACGCCGGGACCGACTCCGAGCTCTGGCGCGACGTGGTCGCCCTCGGCGCCGAGCTGCGCGAGCTGGCGCCGGTGCGCGGCTCCCGCATCGAGGCCGAGGTCGCGCTGGTGTGGGACTGGGAGTCGTACTGGGCGCTCGAACTGGATTGGCGGCCCTCGGTGGACCTGAGGTTCCGCGAGCGGATGGAGGCGTACTACGAGGCGCTCTGGCGCGAGCACGTCACCGTCGACTTCGTCCACCCCGCGGCCGACCTCTCGGCGTACCGAATGGTCGTCGTACCGAGCTCCTACCTGCTCACCGAGGCCGCGGGCAAGAACCTGCACCGCCACGTGGAGGCCGGGGGCCACCTGGTCGTCTCCTGCTTCTCCGGGATCGTCGACGAGAACGACACGATCCACCCCGGTGCCTACCCCGGCGTGCTGCGCGACGTGCTCGGCCTGTCGGTGGAGGAGTTCCACCCGCTGCCGGAGAACGGCACGGTCGCCGTCGGCGACGACGGGCTGACCGGCCGGATCTGGTCCGAGCGGGTCCGCCTCGCCGGAGCGCGTACCGTGCGCGCCTTCACCGGCGGACCGGACGCGGGCCACCCCGCAGTGACCCGCCACGAGCTGGGAGCGGGCACCGCCTGGTACGTCGCCACGGCCCTCGACCCCCGGGTGGGCCAGGACACGGACGGAGACCTGCGCGCGATCCTCCGCGCGGTCCTCGACGCCGCGGGTGTGTCCCGCCCGCGCGGCCTGCCCGACACCCTCGAACTCCTGCGGCGGGGCCGCCACCTCTTCCTGGTCAACCACGGCGACGAGCCGGTCACCGTCCCGGGTGTGAGCGGGACCGGGGTTCTCGACGGCGCCGAGCACGCGGGTTCGGCGACGGTACCGGCCGGCGGCGTCACCGTCGTCGAGCTGGCACCGGACGCATGAGCTCCCCCGGTGCCGTGCCGGCCACCTGACCGCGGCACGTCACCGGGGGTCTTCGGGGGTTGTCCGCACCACTCCATCCCAGAGCGAGGACAGATGAAGAAGATCCTGGTGGCGCTGCTGCTCTGCGCCGCCGCAACGCTCACCCCCCTGGCGGCCCTGGCCGCCTCGACGGTCACCAACGGCGGCTTCGAGACGGGAAGCCCGACCTCCACGCCGACCGGCTGGAGCACCACCGTCGGCAGCGGTTCCGCCGCCGCCGACTTCACCGAGGCGGGCGGCCACGCCGGCTCCTACCGCCTGTCCCACTGGGCCTCCGGCGCGTACACCGTCGAGACCCACCAGACACTGACCGGCCTGACCTCCGGCACCTACACGCTCCGGGCCTGGGTCAGGTCGGGAGCCGCGAGCCAGAGCTGGATCGCGCTGCGGAACTGCGGTCCCGCCGAGAGGAGGACCTACCTGCCGGTCAGCTCGTCCGAATGGATCCAGATCGCGGTCACCCAGACCGTGACGGGCGGCCAGTGCACGGTGAGCCTCGGCTCCGCCGCCGCGGCGGGCGGCTGGGCCAACTTCGACGACGTCACCTTCGCCGCGGGGTCGGCGACGTTGGCGATCAAGGGCGCCGACACCTCCAGCCTGCCCAAGTCCGAGGCCCTCGGCGGGAAGTACCACAGCGCCACCGGCGCGCAGGGTGACGCGCTGGCCATCATGCGCTCGGCCGGGCTCAACTACGTCCGGCTGAAGGTCTGGGTCAACGCGGCCGACGGCTACAACGACAAGGCGCACGTGCTGGCCCTGGCGCGGCGGATCAAGGCCCAGGGCATGGGGCTGCTGATCGACTTCCACTACTCCGACACCTGGGCCGACCCCGGCAAGCAGTACAAGCCCGCCGCGTGGGCGGGGTACACGCTCGCCCAGCTCAAGACCGCCGTCTACAACCACACCTATGACGTGCTGAACGCGCTGAAGGCGCAGGGCACGACCGCCGACATGGTCCAGGTCGGAAACGAGATCAACGACGGCATGCTCTGGGAGGAGGGCCGCAGCTCCAACTTCGGCAACCTCGCCCAGCTCCTCAACTCCGGCCACAGCGCGGTCAAGGCGGTCTCCGGCTCGACCAGGGTCGTGCTGCACGTGGCCGAGGGCGGCAACAACTCGCTCTTCCGCTGGTGGTTCGACAGCGCCGCCGCCCACGGCGTGAACTACGACGTGATCGGTGTCTCCTACTACTCCTACTGGCACGGCACGCTCGGCGCGCTGCAGACCAACCTCAACGACATCGCCTCCAGGTACGGCAAGCCGGTCCTGGTCGTCGAGACCGCCTACCCCTTCACCACGGGCAACGACGACGGCCTCACCAACATCATCACCGCGGCGACGCCGTACCCCGGCTACCCGGCCTCCGCCGCGGGCCAGTCGGCGATGCTGCGCGACGTGATGAGCGTGGTGCAGGCCGTGCCGAACGGCCGGGGCCTGGGCGTCGTCTACTGGGAACCCACCTGGACCGCGGTGCGCGGCAACGGCTGGGACCCGGCCGACGCGTCCTCGGGCAACGGGTGGGAGAACCAGGCACTGTTCGACTTCTCCGACAGGGCGTTGCCCGCGCTCACCCAGTTCACCCACCAGTGATACGTACGGCTCCCGCTCCCGACCAGCAGGAGGTCATCTTCCAGCGGTTCGCCCGCCTGGAGGCCTCCCGCAGAAGGGAC
>NZ_JBEXGU010000108.1:0-32589 GCF_040607515.1 Streptosporangium sp. NPDC005286
GGCACCGAACGGTGCCCGCCCCCGCCGTTTCCGCTCAGGCCCGCGCGGCCTCGTCCTCGGGAGCGAAATTGACCAGCGCGGTCCGCCGGGCGCGGCAGACGACGGTGCCGTCCTGGTTGAGGCCCCGGTGCTCCAGCGTCACGATGCCCTGGCGGGGGCGTGAGGCGGAGGCCCGCTTGTCGATGATCTCGCTCTCGCAGTAAAGGGTGTCACCGATGAACACCGGCGCGGGGAAGGAGATCTCGCCGAAGCCGAGGTTGGCCACCGTCGTCTTCTGGGTGAGGTCGCCGACGCCGATCCCGCACACGATGCCCAGCGTGAGCAGGCTGTTCACCAGTCGCTGGCCGAACTCGCTCTCGGCCGAGCGGACCGCGTCCAGGTGCAGGGACTGGGCGTTCAGGGTGATGCTGCAGAACAGCACGTTGTCGGCCTCGGTGATGGTGCGGCCGGGTTCGTGCTTGAAGACGTCACCGACGTGCATCTCCTCGAAGTAGAGCCCGCGCCGGGTGTGTACGGTCACCGTTGATCCCTCATTTCGCTGTGGTCACTGCTCCGGACGCGGACATCAGTCCGGCCCGGTGGTCGGGGTGGGCGACGGAGGCGAGTGACTCCGCGCGCTCGGCCCGGGTCCTGCCGCGCAGCCAGGCGACGCCGTATTCGGTCACGACCACGTCGGGCGTGTGCCGGGGGACGGTCACCACCGCGTCGGACGCCAGCGCGGGGACGATCCTGCTGTGCCGGCCGTCGGCCGTCCTGGAGCCGATCGCGATGACGGACAGGCCGCCGGGCGACCCGTAGGCGCCCTCGACGAAGTCGATGCTGCCGCCGATCCCCGAGACCTGGATTCCGCGTACGGTCTCGGAGTTGACCTGGCCGAACAGGTCGACCTCGACGGCCGAGTTGACCGACACCACGCCGGGCAGGCCGCCCAGGTACCGGGGCGTGTGGCCGGTGCGGCTGTCGAAGACGCCGATCGCGGGGTTGCGGTCGGCGAAGTCCATCAGGATCCGGGTGCCCATGAGTTCCACCGCCGAGATCGCGGGGGAGGGCATCACGCTCAGCGGGCTGAGCACGCCGCGCTCGAAGAGCGCCACCATGGCGTCGGTCGCCATCCCGATGACCTGGGCGCCGCGCAGGTCACTGTGTGCCAGGCCGTGGATGAGGGACTCCGGGATCGAGCCGAGGCCGAACTGCAGCACGGGCCGCTCCGGCAGCAGGTCCAGGACGTGCGCCGCGATGCGGTCGCTGACCTCGTCGCGGGCCGCCTCGTGGAACTCGCACATCGGGGTGTCGGCCTCGACCAGCGCGGTGATCTCCGAGACGTGCAGGGTGGTGTCGCCGTACGTGCGGGGGACCAGCGGGTCGACCTCCGCGAGCACGACCCGCGCCCGCGTGACGGCGGCCCTGACATAGCTGGCGGACGGGCCCAGGCTGCAATACCCGTTCCGGTCCGGCGGCGACACCCGCACCAGCGCGGCGTCGGTGTTCCAGTGGTCGAGCAGGCCGGGGACGGCGGAGGCGCGGGTCGGCACGTACTCGCCGAACCCGGCGGCGACCGAGCGCCTGGCCGGGCCGTAGGGATGCCAGGTGAGGTAGCGCAGGTGGCCCTGCCGTACGGCGTCGAGGAACGGGTAGCCGCCCAGTTGGAGTCCTGAGTAGAGGGTGGGGGCGTGGAGCAGGTCCGCGGTCTCGCCCAGGGCGCGGAGCAGGGTCTCCGGCGTGCCACAGCCTGGGGCGCCCACGATGTGGGCGTTCTCCGGGAGCAGGCGGACGGCCTTTTCTGGTGGGAGCGTGCTGGGTGGTGGCATGGAAGCGCAGCCAATCGTCGTGCGGGGAGGCCGGCACAGAACGCGCGCCGAACCCGCGAGGGCACTCGCGCAACGCTTAACCGTAATGCCGCCGAGACTGTGAAGCAAGTGCTTGATTAACGTTGACATGGCAGGCAGGAGGCCGATAGCGTCAAGTAAAGCGAGCGCTTGATTTACGTTTCTCCTGGAGGAAGCGGTCGTGACACTCGTCATCCAACAACTCGTGAACGGCCTCGCCCTCGGAGCTGTCTATGCGCTGTTCGGCGTGGGGTTCGCGCTGATCCTCACAAAGATGGGCGTGCTGAACGTCGCCCACGGCACCTTCGCCACCTGGGGTGCCCTGGTGGCCTACCTCGCCGTGGTGGACCTGGGGCTGCCCTTCCCCCTGGCCCTGCTGGCGGGGGTGATGGCCGCCGGGCTCATCGGAGTTCTGGCGGACATCGTGGCCTTTGAACCGCTGCGTCGTCGCAATGCGGGCCATTTCGCGCCGATCATCGCCAGTATCGGTGTGTGGATCATATTGCTCACCGCCGCGCAGGCGGTGAGCAAGGACTCCGCGACCAGCTTCCCCGACCGCGCGGTCCAGGCGAGCCCGATCCGGCTGGGGGACCTGGTGATCCTCCCGGCGCAGTTGCTCAACATCGTCGCCGCGCTGCTCGTGGCCATCGGGCTGCACCAGGTGCTCACCCGCACCCGGTTCGGCGCCGCGGTCCGCGCGGTCTCCGTCGACCCGAGGTCGGCCACCATCGTGGGGGTCAACTCGGCCCGCACGCTCCGGCTCGTCGCCTTCACCGCGGCCGCCATCGCCGGGCTCGCGGGTGTCCTGGCCGGTCTGTCCTCGAACAACGTCTCGTTCGACCTGGGCGAGGCGCTGCTGCTCAAGGGCTTCGCCGCGGTGGTCGTCGGGGGCTACGGGGACATCCGGGGGGCCACCCTGGCCGGTTTCATGATCGGCATCCTTGAGGTGGTCAGCGCCCAGTACATCTCCTCGGGCTTCCGCGACGCGATCACATTCGGCGTGCTGCTCGTCATCCTCGTGGTTCGCCCACAGGGGATGTTCGGCGAACGCCGACTGAGCCGCGCCTAGTCCACGCTTCATGGCTGAAGAGGTCGAGAGCACATGAACATCGCTGCCTGGAGCACGACTCTGCAGTTCGCGGGAGTCAGCGCGCTCTTCGCGCTCAGCATCTACGCCTCCCTGTGGACCGGCGTACTCAGCCTGGCGCCGGTCTTCTTCGGCGCGGTCAGCTCGTTCACCTTCGGATGGGCGGTGCTGACCTTCGGGCTGCCCCCGGTGGCGGGGATCGCCATCGGCGCCGTGGGCGGAGGGCTGCTGGGGATCCTCACCGCGTTCCTGGTCCTGCGGCTAGACAGCCACTACCTGGCGATGGCCACGATCGCGCTGGTCCTCATCGGCCGCGTCCTGGTGATCAACCTGGAGGGCTTCACCGGGGGCGCGGCCGGCATGCTGGTCCCCGGCGACCTGGGCACCTGGTTCTGGTGCCTCGGTTGCCTGGCGCTCGCCACCTTCGTGCTGGCCCGGCTGCGCGGCTCGCGCTTCGGGCTGGCGGCGTCCGCGGTACGGGAGGACCCGGCCGTGGCGCAGTCCCTGGGGATCGCTCCGCGTACCGTGCAACTGGTGGGCTTCGTGCTGTCCGGGGTGTTCGGCGGTGTCGCGGGCGTGCTCCAGTCGAGCTTCCTGCAGTACATCGGGCCGGACACGTTCTACACGCACATGGGCTTCGTCACCCTGGCCGCGGTGGTCCTCGGCGGGGCCTATCACTGGTTCGGCCCGGTCATCGGCGCCGTGGTCTTCACCGCTCTGCCCGAGCTGCTGCGCGGCCCGCTCGGTGAGTTCGACGACATCGTCACCGGCCTGCTGCTCATCCTCATCATCGTCTACCTGCCCCGCGGGCTGGTCGACCTACGGAGGTTCCGCATGCTGCGGAGGAGGCCGGGCGCCACATCCGAGACCGCGCACGAGAAGGCAATCGGCAAGGAGGCGGTGGTCCCCGAATGAGCACCATGCCGGTCCAGGACAGCCCCGGTGACGTCCTCGCGGTCGAGATCGAGGGCCTCGTCAAGACGTTCGGCGGCCTGCGCGCGGTGTCCGACGTGAACATGCGGGTTCCGCAGCGGAGCATCTACGGCCTGCTCGGCCCGAACGGGGCAGGCAAGACGACCGTCCTGAACATGATCAGCGGTTTCCTGTCGCCCGACAGCGGCGCGATCCGGGTGCACGGCAAAGAGACGCACGGCCTGGTCCCCTACCGGATCGCCCGCGAGGGTGTGGCGCGCACCTACCAGAACATCCGGCTCTTCCCCGGCATGACCGTCCTGGAGACGGTCGCCACCGGCGCGTACACCCGGCGGCGCTCCACCATCCTGGGCGCGATCACGCTGAGCCGCGCCGAGCGCAGGGAGCGGGCCGAGGTCAGGGAGAAGGCGCTCGGCCTGCTCGAGCAGGTGGGTGTCGAGGCATCCCCCGACGCGCTGGCCGAGACCCTCTCGTACGGCGAGCAGCGGCGGGTGGAGATCGCCAGGGCGCTCGCCACCGAGCCGAGGGTGCTCTTGCTCGACGAGCCGACCGCCGGCATGAACGACGCGGAGTCGCAGCAGATCGGCGAGCTGCTGCTGCGACTCAGGGGCGAGGGCCTGACCCTGGTCCTGATCGAACACAATATGCGGCTCGTCGAGGAGTTCTGCGACGAGGTGACCGTCATGAACTCCGGCGCCGTGCTCGCCGTGGGCACCCTCGCCTGGTGCCTGGAACAACCCGATGTCAGGGAGGCCTACTTTGGCAAGCGATCCGATGCTCGGCGTATCGAGACTCTGCGCCGCGCACGGCGTGGTTGAGGCCGTCCGGAACGTCGACATCCAGGTGCCGAAGGGCGCGCTCGTCGCGCTGGTCGGGGCCAACGGGGCCGGCAAGACGACGACCTTGAACTCCATCGCCGGGCTGCACCGGCCGGCGTCGGGCACGGTCCTGGTCGGTGGCAAGGACGTCACCGGCTGGCCCTGCCACCGGCTCGTCCGGGCGGGCGTCGCCCTGGTTGCCGAGGGGCGCAGGATCGCACCCTCGCTCACCGTGCTGGAGAACCTGGAGCTCGCGACGTACGCCAAGCGTAGAGACAAGGCCGACTTCCAGCAGCAGATCGATCGGGTCTACGACCTGTTCCCGGTCCTCGCCGCCCGGCGGACCCAGTACGCCGGGCTGATGAGCGGCGGGGAGCAGCAGATGCTGGCGGTGGGCAGGGCCCTGATGACCCGGCCCGATGTGCTGCTCCTGGATGAGCCGTCGATGGGGCTCGCCCCTTCGATCGTCGACGTCCTGTTCACCACCATCTCCACGCTGCACGAGACGGGCTCGACCATCCTGTTGGTCGAGCAGAACGCGGAGTTGGCGCTCGCCGTCAGCGACTACCTCTACGTCATGCACCGCGGCGCGATCGTCGCCGAGGGGGACCCGGACTCGCTCAGGTCGCGCCCCGAGGTCATGACCGCCCTGTTCGGTTAGGACATGACCCGGCCGGATCAGCGCCCCCATTCCACCTGGAGCCAAGGAGCCAACTCAGTGAGCGAAATCAGATTGGACGGGCAGGTCGCCGTCGTCACCGGCGCGGGCCGCGGGCTCGGCCGCGCGCACGCGCTCCTCCTCGCGGAGCGCGGAGCGGCCGTCGTGGTGAACGACGTCGGCGCGGCACTGGACGGCGCCGGTGCGGAGCTGACCCCCGCCGAGCAGGTGATCAAGGAGATCACCGAGGCGGGCGGGCGCGCGGTGGCCGACGCCACCGACATCAGCACCCCTGAGGGCGCCGCGCAGGTGGTCGCCCGCGCGGTCGAGACCTTCGGCCGGCTGGACATCCTGGTCAACAACGCCGGGATCCTGCGCGACAGGACGATGGCCAAGCTGAGTCCGGCCGAGGTGGACCCGGTGCTCGCGGTCCACCTGGGCGGGACCGTGTGGATGACGAAGGCCGCCTGGCCGCTCTTCACCGAGCAGCGGTACGGGCGGATCATCAACACCACCTCCGCCGCCGGCCTGTTCGGCAACTTCGGTCAGACGGCCTACGCGGCGGCCAAGGCGGGCATCATCGGCGTCACCAAGACGCTGGCCCTGGAGGGCGCCCGCCACGGCATCCAGGTCAACGCCATCGAGCCGGGCGCGCGCACCCGGATGACCGAGGACCTGCTCGGCGATCTGGCCGACAGTCTCGACCCCGCTCTGGTCTCGCCCCTGGTGGTCTGGCTCGCCGACCGGGAGTGCACGGTGAGCGGTGAGGTGTACAACGTCGGCGGCGGGCGCGTGGCGCGGGTGGTCGTCGCCCAGGCACCGGGCTACTTCTCCCGCTCGGTGTCGCCCGAGGAGATCCGCGACAACTGGCACCAGGTCAACGATCTGGCGGATCTGTCCGTCATCGAGGACTTCAAACAGGAGCTCGACCTGCTGGTACGGCGGCTTTCCTGACCCACCCGATCCCGCCGGAGCAGGCGGCCGCACCCAAATAGTAAAGCAAGCGTTTGATTTATAAAGCAAGCGTTTGATAAGCTCCGGGCGGGCTGAACTCTCCGGCCAACTCACTGCAGAAGGACAAGCGTGAAGTTCACTTACTTTCACCTGATGCCCTTTGACGGGCTTCCTGAGGACTTCGCTCAGAAACACCGGAGCGTCTGGGTGGACATCGACCCGCGCCTCATGGATGTGCAGCGGATCCACCATCTCTACAACGACTACCTGGACGAGCTTGAGCACGCGGCGCGAATGGGCTTCGACGCGATCGGCGTCAACGAGCACCACAGCAACGCCTACGGCCTGATGTCGAGCCCGAACATGATGGCCGCCTCGCTGGCCCGCCGCACCGCCGACACCGACGCGAAGATCCTGGTCATGGGTGACGCGGTGCCGCTGTACAACCCGCCCATCCGGATCGCCGAAGAGCTCGCCATGCTCGACGTGATCAGCGGCGGCCGGCTCATCACCGGGTTCCCGCTCGGCAGCAGTCAGGACACCAACTACGCCTACGGCATCAAGCCCGCCACCGTGCGCGAGCGGTACTACGAGGGCTTCGAGCTGATCCTCAAGGCATGGCAGTCCCAGGAGGTGTTCAGCCACAACGGCCGGTTCACCAAGCTGCGCTACGTCAACCCCTGGCCCAAGCCGCTCCAGCAGCCGCACCCGCCCATCTGGGTGCCCGGCAGCGGCTCCCTGGAGACCATGGACTTCGCCATCAGGCGCGAGTTCCCGTTCTTCTTCCTCTCCTACTTCGGCACCGAGTTCTCCAGCTCGATGCTGCGCCGTTTCTGGGACCGCGCCGAGGCCGCCGGCGTCGACGACAACCCGTACCGGGTGGGCATGTTCCAGCCGATCCTGGTCGCCGACACCGACGAGGAGGCCAAGCGCCTCTACGCCGACCACGTGAAGTACTTCTACCGCCGGTGCACCCACACCTACCCGGGCTTCGCCGAGGCTCCCGGCTACAAGAGCGTCGAGTCCCTCGCCGCGGTGCTCCCGCCCCCGGGTGCGAAGTCGACCGCCAGGCCGGACAGCTTCCGGGCGGCGAAGGAGTACGAGTGGGAGGACTTCGTCGACCTCGGCATCATCATCGCGGGCAGCCCCAGCACGGTCAGGGAAAAGCTGGAGCACTTGTCGACCACGATGCGCATCGGCAACTGGATCGCCCTGATGCACATCGGCGACATGCCGCGTGACAAGGCGATGAACAACATCGAGCTGTTCGCCACCAAGGTGGCGCCCGGCCTGTCCGGGGTCTTTTCCGATTACGAGCACAGATGGTGGCCCAAGCCGATCCCCGGCTTCGAGCCGGCGCAGGTGGCTCCCGTGAAGGCGGTGGCGAAGTGAGCATCCGGCACGACTTCGAGGGCCCGCACCAGGGCGACCTCACGATCGTCGACGAGTACGGCACGGCCGACGGCCCCGTTCTGGTCTACCTGCACAGCGAGTGGGGGGCGTTCGAGGAGCCCCCGCTCTCCGGCGAGCTGCTGGAGACCGGCCGGGTCCTCGTCGTCCACCTGCCAGGCTGGGGTGCCTCCACCTCGGTCCGCCCCGCCTCCAGCCTCGCCGACATGGCCCTGGCTGTCTGGTGGGCGCTGGACCGGCTGGAGACCGGTACCGTTCGCCTGGTCGGGCACGGCATCGGGGCCACGCTGGCCGCCGAGATGGCCGCGGCCCAGCCCGGCCGGGTCGAGTCCCTCGCGCTGATGGCGCCGTGGGGCATGTTCGACGAGGCCGACCCCGGAGCCGACATGTTCGCGCTGCTGCCCCGGGACCTCGCCCCGCTGGTCTACACCGACCCGAACGGCCCGGTCGCCGCCGCGCACCTGCCGAAGCCCGCCGACGCCCACGAGGCCGGGCTGGCCGTCATCCGCCGGGTCCAGGTGCTGGGCGCCGCGAGCAACTACCTGTTCCCCATCCCGGACACCGGGATCGCCGAACGGCTCTACCGGCTCGCCGACGTACCGGTGCTGCTGCTCTGGGGCGCGCAGGACGGCGTGGTGCCGTCCTCCCTCGCCGGCCAGTGGACCGAGCACCTGCCGCACGCGCGCAGCGTGGTCATCCAGGACGCCGCGCACATGCTCCCCTACGAGTCCGCCGACGCGCGCAAGCTCATCCTGGAGTTCACCGGCGCCGCGAACCCGTCGGCCAGGTCGGCATGAGGCGTGAGTACGCCGACCCCGACCACGAGCTGATCGCCTCCGCGATCCGCGACCGGTGCGCCGAGTTCACCGATGAGTACTGGGCCTCCTGCGACCAGGAACACCGGTTCCCGTGGGAGTTCTTCAACGCCATGGCGGAGGGCGGCTGGCTCGGGATCGCGCTGCCGGAGGATTACGGCGGCGCGGGCCGGGGCGTCACCGAGGCGGCGATCCTGCTGCGCGAGGTCGCCGCGTCCGGGGCGGCCATGAACGGCTGCACGGCGCTGCACATGAACCTCTTCGGGCTGCAGCCGGTGCTCAAGTTCGGCAACGAGCGGCTCAAGAAGACGTTCCTGCCCCCGTCGGCCGAGGGCAGGCTGCACGTCGCCTTCGCGGTCACCGAGCCGGACGCCGGCACCGACACCTCCCGGATCAAGACGATGGCCGAGCGCGACGGCGACGGCTGGGTGATCTCCGGCCAGAAGATCTGGACGAGCAAGGCGCTGGAGTCCGACGTCGCGCTGATCCTGGCCCGCACCTCCCCCGCGCCCGACGAAGGGCGGCGCCGGTTCGAGGGCCTCAGCCTGTTCCTGATCGACCTGGACCGCGACCACGTCGACATCCGGCCCATTCCCAAGGTGGGCAGGAATGCCGTCGCCAGCTGCGAGACCTTCTACGACCGGCTACCGGTGGAGGGCTGGCGCCTGGTCGGCGAGGAGGGCAAGGGTTTCAAACACATCCTGTCCGGCATGAACCCCGAGCGGATCCTGATCGCCGCCGAGGCCATCGGGATCGGCTACGCGGCACTGCGCCGCGCCACCGAATACGCCAAGGTGCGCGAGGTCTTCGACCGGCCGATCGGCAGCAACCAGGCCATCAGCCACCCGCTCGCCGACGCCTACGCGCGCCTTGAGGCCGCCTGGCAGATGACCATGGTGGCGGCGGGCCGCTATGACGCGGACCTTTCCTGCGGCGCCGAGGCGAACATCGCCAAATATCTGGCCGCGCAGGCCGGGTACGACGCCGCCGACCGGGCCGTACAGACCCACGGCGGGCTGGGGTACGCGCACGAGTTCCACGTCGAGCGCTACTGGCGCGAGGCACGGATCATGCGGCTGGCTCCGGTCAGCCAGGAGATGTCCCTCAACTTCATCGCGCAGCAGGTCCTCGGTCTGCCGCGCAGCTACTGAGCCGTGATGGCTGGAACAGGGGGAAAGGTGTCGATCCAGGGCCGGCTGGCCGGCCGGGTCGCGTACGTGCTCGGCGGCGGCAGCCACGGGCCGGCGCGTCCCGGGGAGTCGTTCCCGATGGGCAACGGCAGGGCGATCGCCCTGCGCCTGGCCGCCGAGGGCGCCACCGTCGTGGTCGGTGACATCGACCTCGGCCGGGCCCAGGCGACCGTGGACGCGCTGGCCGTCCCCGGCCTCGCGGTCGAGGTGGACGCCGCCGACGCGGAGTCCTGCACGGCGGCCGTGGCGGCGGCGCTCGGCACCTATCACCGGCTCGACGTCGTCGTGTGCAACGTAGGCGTCTCGGGCCGGGAGCCGATCAAGGCGCAGAGCGTTCCGGAGTGGGAACGCTCCGAGACGGTCAACGTCCGGTCGCACTGGCTCACCGCCCAGGCGGCGCTGCAGCCGATGCTCGATCGATCGCAGGGCTCGTTCGTCTTCGTCGGCTCCACCGCCGGCCTGCTGAGCAGCCGCCGCTCCCTGTCCTACGAGGCCACCAAGGCGGCACAGCTCGCCGTCATGCGGCACATCGCCGTCCGGTACGCCGCGCGCGGCATCCGCTCCAACGCGGTCGTGCTCGGCAACATCGACTCGGCGCTGGTCCGGCGCGAGTTCGGCGAGGACCCCACCTCCGCACGCGCCGCCGTGGTCCCCATGGGCCGCGAGGGCCGCCCCGAGGAGGCCGCCGCCGCCGTCGCCTTCCTCGCCTCCGACGACGCCGGCTATGTCACCGGCCAGAGCCTGATCGTCGACGGCGGCGTCAGCGCGGCCTGGCCCACCCCACCGTCCGCCCTACAGAGGGGATAGACGACTCTCATGCAGAGCGACGCAGTAATCCGCGGGGTCGGCATGACCCCGTTCGGCAAGTTCCTCGGCTCCTCGATGAAGGACCTGGGCAGGGCGGCGGTCAACGCCGCACTGGACGACGCCGGTGTCCGGGTCGGTGACATCCAGGCCGTGTTCTTCGCCAACGCGCTCGCCGGCCTCATCACCGGTCAGGAGTGCATCAGAGGCGAGACCGTCACCTACCCCCTGGGGTTCGGCACGATCCCGGTGCACAACGTGGAGAACGCGTGCGCCTCCGGGGGCAACGCCCTGCACCTCGCCTGGATGGCGGTCGCCTCGGGGATGTACGACACCGTGCTCGCGCTGGGCGTGGAGAAGGCCAACCACGAGGACCGCGTCCGCACCTTCAGCGCGTTCGGCTCGGGTATGGACGTCGAGGACGGCTTCGCGGTGGGCGACGACGCCGGGCAGGATCGCAGCCCGTTCGTCGACCGCCAGGCGCGCCTCGCGCGGACACTCTTCGAAGACCGCGGCGTGACCATGGAGGGCCTCGCCAGGGTGGCTTCGCGGTCGCTGGAGAACGCCCGGCTCAACCCGATGGCCCACCGCAGGTTCGGTGGATCACCCCAGGACGTGCTGCAGGCCCGTGTCGTGGTCGACCCGATCACCGTGCTGATGAGCTCCCCGATCAGCGACGGCGCCGCGGCCGTCGTGGTCACCCGGCGCCCGGACCCCGAGCGCTCGGGCCGCGACGTCAGGATCCTCGCCTCCCGGATCGCCACCCGCCCGCCCAAGGGTCTGGCGGGCGCCCCCGGCGCGGCGAAGGCCGCGGGCCTGGCGGCGTACGAGCAGGCGGGGCTCGGTCCCGGTGACATCGACTTCGTCGAGGTGCACGACGCGTCCGTCGCGTACGAACTGCTCACCTGGAGCGAGCTGGGGCTCTGCGAGCCCGGCCAGGAGCAGGAATGGGCGATGAAGGGCGGTACCGAGCGCTCCGGGGCCATGCCGGTGAACGCCTCCGGCGGCCTCGTCGGCCGGGGACACGCCCTGGGCGCCAGCGGGCTCGCCCAGGTCTTCGAGCTCACCCAGCAGATCCGCGGCGAGGCGGGCGACCGTCAGCTGCCCCGGGCCCGGGTGGGCCTGGCCCAGATCGGCGGCGGTGTCATCGACTGGGAGACCGCCGTCTCCTCCGTGCACATCCTCGCCGGGGCGTGACCCGTTGCCCGGCACCCCCCTCGTGGTCGACGGCCACATGCACATCCTGGACGCGTCCTGGCTGCCCGAAGGGCTCCGCAGGGCGTGGGCGCGGCAGGCCGCGGGGCGCACCCACCCCGAGCGGGACCCCGCGGACATCTTCTGCCGCGTCGGGAAGGGGCAGAGCGACCCGGACGGCTCGCTGACCATCGCCGCCTTCGACACCGCCGGGGTGGCCGCCGGGGTCATGCCGGTCGTGGACTGGACGATCGTGGGCCGCCCCGCGGGGGAGCACCTGCCCATCCGCGACCTGCACGCCCGCTGCCAGTCTCTGGCCGACGCGGCACCCGGCAGGCTCTTCTTCTGCGCGGGCATCGACCCGCGACACCCCGACGCCGCGCAGATCCTGGAGCACGCGGCCGGGATGGGGAACTGCCGCGGCGTGAAGCTCTACCCGGCGGCGGGCTGGGCGCTGGCCGACCCGGCCCATTCCTGGCTGTTCGAGCGGCTCGTCGAGATGGGCCTGCCCGCCGTCGTCCACACCTCGCCACTGGGCGGTGACCCGCTGCAGACCGTACGCTCGCGGCCCGCCGAGGTGGCCGCGCTGCTGGCCAGGTACCCCACGCTGACCGTCGTCTTCGCGCACGCGGGCATCGAGGCATGGTGGGCGGAGGCGCTCGACTCGGCCACCGGGTGGCAGCGGGCCTATCTGGAGCTGTCGCTGTGGCAGCGGTGCGCGTTCGCCGACTACGCCGAGTTCCGCAGGCGGGTCGCCAGGATGCGGTCCCAGCTGGGGGCGCACCGGCTTGTCTTCGGCTCCGACATCATCCGCGGCACCAAGGAGGACCCCCGGGGCGAGGAGCTCGTGACCTGGATCGATAGGGTCATCAGCCTCGCGGAGCCGTTCGGGGGAGAGCCACCGGTGCTGTCCGCGGAGGAGCTGGCTCTGTTTTTGGCCGCTAACGCGGTCCGTGTTTTCGATCTCAGGGAGCTTTCATGAGCGACACGATGGGAGAGGTCTTCGAGAAGGCCGGCAGGCGCTTCGCCGCGCGCGTCGCGGTCGAGTCGCAGGGCACCGGCCGGACCTTCGCCGAGGTTCTGGAGGCAGGCAGACGGCTGGCCAACGCGCTGCGCGACCGGGGGCTGGAGCCGGGGACCCACGTGGCCGCGCTCCTGGAGAACCGGATCGAGTCCCTTGAGATCTACGTCGGGCTGGCCCTCGGCGGCTACCCCGTGGTGCACGTCAACGACCGGCTGACCGCCGACGAGATCGACTACGTGCTCACCGACTCCGGGGCGCAGGCCCTCGTGCACACCGACGGGGTCGCCGCCACGGTGCGGCGGACCCGGTCGGCATCGAGGCTCAAGGCGTGGTTCGCCGTCGGCTCCCCCCTCCCCGACGGCGCCGAGTCCTACTCCGAGGCGTTGCGACGGGCGAGCGACGCGCCGCTGCCGCACACCGCCGCCCCGGAGGACATCGCCATCATCGGCTACACCAGCGGTACCACGGGTTTCCCCAAGGGGGCGCTCGCCTCGCACCGCGCCGTGGTGGGCTGCACCAAGCTGGTGCCCTACGCCTATCGGCTCCCGCTGCACGGGCACTGCGCGTTTCCCGGCGCCTGGTCCTTCGTGTCGGGCATCTGGGGCGTCATCTTCCCGCACTTCTACACGGGTGGCACGGTCTCCTTCATCCCGGGTGCCACCCCCGAGGAGTGGGGCAGGCACATGGTGGAGCGCGGCTCGACCTTCACCCTGGGCCTCACGCCACTGATCCCCGGCCTGCTCGAAGCGCTGCGCCTGTACCCCGAGGTGCTCGACACCCTGCAGACCGTGCTGCACTCCGGTGGCCCGCTCCCGCCGGAGCTGGCCGGCGAACTGGTGGACGTGATCGGCGACCGGCTGGTGGAGACGTGGGGCATGACCGAGGTCGTCGGCCCGATCACCATCACCAACCGCCAGGACTGGACCGGCCGAACCCAGGCCAAGGACATCTTCGCCTCGGTGGGCCGTCCGCTGCCGACGGCCACGGTCCGGGTGGTGGACAGCGATCGCAAACCCGTCCCCGTGGGCCAGGTCGGCGAGCTCGCCATCGAGTGCGACACCATGTTCTCCGGGTATCACGGGCGGCCGGAGAAGACCGCGGAGGTGTTCGTGAACGGCGAGTACTTCACCGGCGACCTGGGCTACCAGGACGAGGCCGGCTATTTCTACGTCACCGGGCGTTCCCAGGAGCTGATCATCAGCGGCGGCGCGAACGTGTACCCGGCGGAGGTCGAGCGGGTTCTGCTGTCCATGGACGAGGTCGCGGACTCGGCGGTGTTCGGTCTGCCCGACGACCGGTGGGGCGAGGCCGTCTCGGTCGCCATCGTGGTCCGGAAGGGGCACACCCTCACCGAGTCGCAGGTCGTCGAGTACGTCCGGGAGCGACTCGCCGGATACAAGAAGCCGCAGAAGATCTTCTTCGTGGACGAGCTGCCCCGCAACTCCAGCATGAAGATCATGAAGCATGTGCTGCGCGACTCGTTCTTGAACAGCGAAGGGACCGCATCGTGAAGATCGGCATCAGTGAGTGGTACCCGGGAGCCGGCCACCGAGCCGGACGCTGGTCCATCGAGTCGGCCCAGCTCATCGAGGAACTCGGTTTCAACTCGGTCTGGCTTCCCGAGCACGTCGTCTTCATGCCGCGCTACGACTCCAGGTACCCGTACGAGGAGTCGGGCGCGACCGAGGTCAACGCCACCCGGGGGGTGCACGACCCGATCGTCCTGGCCGGCGCGATCGCCGCCGCCACCGAGCGCGTCCGCATCGGCACGTACGTGATGGTGATCCCGCAGCGCAACCCGATCGTCACCGCCCGGCAGATCGCCAGCGTCGACCAGCTCTCCAACGGCCGGTTCAGCGTCGGCGTCGGTGTCGGCTGGTCGGCCGAGGAGTACGCGGTGCTGGACGTGCCGTTCGAGCGCCGCGGCGCGCGCATGGACGAGTACCTGCGCGTGATGAAGGCGACCTGGGCCGAGGACGAGCTGACCGAGTTCCACGGCGAGTTCGTTGACTTCCCGCCGCTCTACGCCTTCCCCAAGCCGGCGCAGCGCCCGCACCCCCCGATCATCGTCGGCGGCAACAGCCCGGCCACGCTGCGCCGCATCGTGGAGCTGGGCGACGGATGGGCCGGCTACAGCCAGAGCTACGACGACATCGCCCGCTTCACCGAGGAACTGGAGAAGCGCCTGACGGCCGCGGGGCGCAGCCGTGCCGAGGTCTCCCTGCGCGTCGGCCGGCGGGCCAAGGGGAAGACGGAGAAGGACTGGGAGGACGACGCCGTCTACATCCGCCGCTGTGCCGAACTGGGGCTCGACGAGGTCGTGGTCTCCCCGCGCATCGGCGACGAGAACTACGAGCGCGACATGACCCGCTACGCCGAGATCGTCGGCCTCCGCTAGGGCGGGGAGTGCCGACTTGACGGCTCTGGCACGCCTGCGGATCCTCCGGCCCCTCCCCCCTGGGACCGGCTTCGGTGATCACGGGAGGCAGGGATCGGTGACGCCCGGTGCCGGCCACACGGACACGTACAGGTCCGGAGCGGTCTGAGAGGCGCGCTCCACCGGGTGCCTCAGCCGCGCGGCACCCGGTGGAGCGCGCCGTCTCCCCAGGCCGCCGCGTACAGCTCGCCGTTGAAGGCCAGTCCCACCGGCGAGTTCAGCCCGGACGCCACCGTCACCGCGGTGCCGTCGGATTCCACCCGTTTGATCTCGCCCGCCGCCCGATCCGTGACGAACAGCCGGTTGGCGTCGTCGACGGCCATACCGACACCCAGCCCCTCGAAGTCGCTGGAGTGCGTGACCACTTCGCCGTCCCCGCCGATCCGGGACAGCACGCCGCCGACATAGTTGGAGACGAAGATCGTGCCCTGCGTGTCCTCGACCACCCCGACCGGAGTGTCGAACCCTCCCGCCACCCGGCTGACCTGGCCTGAGGGGGTGACCCGCATGATCTCGTCACTGGCCCGGTTGCAGACCAGCAGGTTTCCGGCGGAGTCGAAGCCGATACCGGTCGGCGTGTGGAATCCGGTCGCGAACTCCCGCTTCTCGCCCGCCTGGGTGACCTGGTAGACGACGTCGTCGGAGTAGCCGGCGACGTACAGGTTCCCCGCCTCGTCGACGGCCAGACCCGCAGGGGATTCCACCTCGGCGACGGTTGACCGGTTCCCGTCGGGCGTGATGCGCTCGACCGTTCCGCCCGACCAGTTGGACACGTACACGGCACCGGCGCGGTCGAAGGCGATTCCGGTCGGTGCTGAGAAGTCCGTGTACAGAGCCGTGGCGGGCGCGCCCGGGTCTGGGCTGGAGGCCGGGGGCGTCTGGCCGCCTCCGTCCGCGCATGCCGTGGTGGTCAGCAGTACCCCCGTGAGAGCCACGACGACCGCCCTCATGGCGCCGCCACCGGCAGCAGCCGCCGCTCGGCGAAGACGCGTTTGGCGACGGACACGGCGTTGAGAGCCTTGGGGAAGCCGCAGTACACCGCGCTGTGGATCAGCGCTTCGACGATCTCGGTGGCGGACAGGCCCACGTTCAACGCCGCGTTGATGTGCACCTCCAGTTGCGCCTCGCATCCGCCCAGCGCCGTGAGCATGCCGAGGGTGACCAACTGGCGCTGGTCGGGGCGCAGGCCGGGACGGGAGTAGACCTCGCCGAAGCCGTAGGCCACGATGTGCCGGGCCAGATCGGGGGCGATGTCGCGCAGCGAGTCGATGACCCTGGCGCCCGCTTCCCCGTCGACCGCGTTGAGGACCTCCAGGCCGTGCCGGTAGCGGGCCTCTGCTCCGTTCACTGCTCCTCCAACAGGTTCCGGTAGTGGGAGATCTTCCTGTCCAGCGCGCGCAGGTTCGCCCGAAGGTCACGGATGCGCCGGTCGACGATCTGGCGGTGCTCGCTCAGCAGGTCCAGCCGAGCGGGCACACTCTCGTTCCCCAGCCGGCGCAGGTCGGCGAAGAGCCGCATGTCGGCGATCGACATGCCGGTGTCGCGCAGCCGGAGCAGGAAGGCGAGCCAGTCCAGATCGGCGGCCGCATAGCGGCGGACCCCCGCGGGAGTGCGCCGTACGGCGTCGATCAGTCCGGCCTTCTCGTAGTAGCGCAGGGTGTCGGCCGACAGGCCCGTCCTGCGGGCCACCTCCGCGATCGGCAGGGTCTCCACCTGAGCGTCGGCGACAGGCGGTTCCGATGTCGCTTTCATGTGAACGAGGCTAGGACTTGGAGCGCGCTCCACCGCAAGCATGGCTGTGAACTGCGCGGACCTGCTTTTCTGCCGAGGTCATGGCGTACCGAATGCCGTTGAAATCGCCTTCGCAGGCCAGAAGCAGTACATCTTCTTGGTTGACGACCACGTGGCGGATCCTCATGCGGCGAGTTTCTTCGCGGCGGCACGGGGCTCGTCCGGCAGGACCACGAGATCGTCCTCGGTGGTGGCCGGGGGGAGGACGCAGGCGCGCAGTGCCGCCGTTACCCCCGGGCCGCCGCGAACAGGGGCACACCCCTGTGATTCGGCCTTTCGAAACACGCCATTACAGGATGTTGTAATTCTTGTAAAGAGCGATCGTTTACGAACACCTATGCCGATCTTGACGAAGATCCGTTCCGGCATATCAGGTTATTTCGTTTCATTGTTAGGCGATGGCAGAAACCTGCCATGAGAGGCATCCCCCAGACAAAGGCAGAGCCCATGGTCAAACGAGCCCTCGCAGCCGTCGCCCTCTCCCTCGTCACATTACTCGGATTAACACTGCCCGCCTACGCGGTGACACTGCAGCAAAAGCTCGCCGCACTTTCCGGTTTCAGCCAGCCCACGGCGTCCAGCGCCGCCAGCTGGCGCTCTGCCTGGCAGAACCAGGCGGGCTGGGCGGACTACGCCTTCGACTGGTCGACCGACCTCTGTTCGAGCAGCCCCGACCAGCCACTCGGCTTCGACTTCAGAATGCCGTGCCGACGTCACGACTTCGGCTACCGCAACTACAAGGCGGTGAGCCAGTTCCCGGCGAACAAGGCGCGCATCGACGACGCGTTCTACTTCGATATGAAGCAGGTTTGCGCGGGATATTCCACCATCCCCAGGAACACCTGCAACGGCCTCGCGTGGACCTATTACCAGGCGGTCAGGGAATTCGGCACCCTCAACGTCACCGAGGCGCAGATCGAACGAATCCGCCAGGCCGCCGAGCAAGCCGCCCAGACCACCGAGATGTGACCCGTCCCCGCGGGATCACTCCCACCCGCTGACCGCCGCCGGGCCGGTTTCGTGTCGGCCCGGCACGCCCGGGGGCAGCCGTGGCGACGGTCGGGAAGGGTTTGGCCGCACAGCGGCCGGCTCGAATTCCCCGCGTACAGCCGGACTCCCGGTGAATGTTCGCATCGGCCGGGCTTAATCCATGTCGACGTTGTCGAGGAGTTGGAGGAGGCGCGAGAGCACTTGGACGCAGGCCACGCATCCGGCGCGGCAACGAATCACCGTGCGGTCGCGTCGATGACGGTGACTCCAGCGGCGAGCAGGCGACTGGGCTGGAGTCCGAACATGCGGTGGAAGGCCTCGCTGAAGTGGGAAGGGCTGGCGAATCCGGCATCGGCTGCGGCGGTGGTGAGGTCGCGTCGTTCGGCTATCAGTTCGGCGACGCGCAGCATCCGGGTCCACAGTCGGTAGCGGCGGAAGCTCGTGCCGGTGTGGGCCGGGAACAGATGCAGGAACCGTGAGGTGGACAGGCCACAGCCGATGGCGAGTTCCTCGGCTGAGACGGTCCGGTGCACCTCGGCACGCAGGCGCGCGACGGCGTCCTGTATGCGGGCGTCGATCTGGACGGGCCCGCGGGGCGCGGCCAGATCCAGCCAGTTCGACGCGGAGGTGACCGAGCCTGGCCGAGGGGCGTACCGGATCAGCAGCCGTTCCTCGCGGTGGGCGAGTCCGAGATCGGAGTCGCCCGAGGTCATTCGTCGTTCGCAGGCCAGCGGCCTGGAGGAGCTCGGATCCAGGTAGCAGAAGAGCATCCGGTCGCCCCGGGCGACCAGCCGGTGGGTGAGGCGGGGTGCGATCAGGGCACTGCGCGCGGTCTGTACGGGCCGTCCCCGCGTCTGCACGGTGAAGACGTCGTCGAGCCCGATCGCAAGGCAGGCAACCGAGCCGGAGTGTGCCTCCAGGTCCAGCGCAGGCCCGTGGTAGATGGCCTGACCCGGCCACAGCCAAAGTACCGCGCCGGGATCGCGGCAGGTTTGTGAAAGCGGTGATCTGCTCACAGCGGCATCATCTCCCGCGAACGACTCTTTCGAGACATGGGGAGCGAGCCTATGGCCACCGTGGTCATCATCGCCGTGGCGGTCTTCTTTCTGGGGATGGGCGGGTACGGACTCATCGCGCCCGCCGCGCTGATCAGGCCGTTCGGGATGGTTGCGGACCTCGCCGAAGCGCGGGCGGAGATACGCGCCGTGTACGGGGGGTTCGGCGTGAGCATCGCCGTACTGCTGGCCCTGGCGCTCGCCGATGTCGGCGGAATCCGTCGCGGTGCCGTGGTGGCCGTCGCGGTGGCGCTGTTGGGCATGGCGTTCGGGCGGCTGACGGCGCACGTCGTCGAGCGGCCCTCAGCGTTCTACCCTTCCTGGCTCTACTTCTGGGTCGAGGTAGCCGGCGGTGCTCTCCTCCTCACCGCCGGCTGGTGAGCGCGGAGGCGTCTCACCGGGTGTCCCCCCGAAGGCGACCGTTCGCCACCCTGGTGTCCGGTGGGCCATCGGTCGCCCCCGCCGGTAGTACCGGCTCCGGTCGGTGTCGCCGGTACGAGAAGCCGGTACGAGAAGATGCCGAGCGCGATTTTGTGACAGGCTTTCGCGTCAAATCTTCGGCGTCCCCTCGCCCATCGAGACCTGGGCCGTAAGACCTTCATTCTCCCCAAAAGCTTTCCCCCTTATTAGGAGACGTATAGCGTTATTTATCGGACCAAGGGCGGCTGGGGTCGTCCGCCTGTGAGGCCAGGGGAAGGGAATGCCGTGTCCGGTCCGCACCCGCTGGCCGAAGACGATCCCCGGCAGGTCGGTGACTATCGGCTGACCGGAGTGCTGGGCGAGGGCGGCCAGGGGGTGGTCTATCTCGGCCAGGCGCCCTCCGGACAGCCGGTGGCGGTCAAGACGCTGCACGCCCGGATGGCCGCCGACCCCGCGGTCAGGGAACGTTTTCTGCGCGAGGCCGAGATCACCCGCCGCGTTGCGGCCTTCTGTACCGCACGGGTCATCGACGCGGGGATCGCCCGGGACCGGCCCTACCTGGTCAGCGAGTACGTCCGAGGCCCTTCTCTGGATGAGCTCATCGCCCAGGACGGGCCACGCACCGGCGGCGGGCTGGACCGGCTGGCGATCACCACCTTTGCCCGACCTGGCATCGCCGACCTGTTCACCGCTCTCACCCACGAGACGCCCATCAAGGACCACCCCGGCCCGTCTTTCGAGCCTCCACATGACCATGATCCGGTACCGCAGGCCGGTGCGCCGCCCGCAGGCTCCCGCGCAGTCAGGGCCGGGCCGGGCACGGCGGAGCCGGATGGCGTGGCACCGCTGCTGATCTCAGCGTCATCTGATCGCCGGTCCTCCGCGGCCATCGGACACGGCGGGGCCGGCCGGATACCCGCCACGGGGCCGAAACCGGACCCGCCTTCGACCGATGAGCCCCGTACCGCCGATCCCGGCCTCTCCACGGCGGTGCCCACGGCTGGGAGGACACCGCTTCCCTCCGGCTTCTCTCCGTACCGCCACACCCGGCGTCGCCTGGGGACGGTCCTCGCGGCGGCCGTCGTTGTCATCTTGATCTCCACCGCCTTCTGGCTGAAGCCCGTCTTGACGGACATTCCTTTCGGCACCCTTATCCGCGAAACCTCCACCGGTCATCAGAAGTGGGTCCTGTCGGTGGCGGTGGGGCAACTCGACGACGGCCGCCCGGTGGTGGTCTCCGGCGGCTACAAAGATCACACGGTGCGGGTGTGGGACCTGGCCACCGGTGCACCGATCGGCAAACCCTTCACCGGCCACCGGGGCTTGATCGAGTCGGTGGCGGTGGGGCGACTGGACGGCCGCCCGGTGGTGGTCTCCGGCGGTGACGACGGCATGATGCGGGTATGGAGTCTGGGGCCACCGTACCCACTGCCCGCTCCGTGACCGGGGTTCGGCCGGGTGGCGACCGCTGGGCGGAGCCGAAGGCGTTCATTCCCGTCAAGCCGAGTCCGCTTAACGCCTGCGGAAAAGGGCCTTGAGCCGACCGACCATGCCATCGTGGTGGCCGTGTGGGAGTTCCGGCAGGCATCGCGGACTCCCCGCTCACTCACACGTCCAGGGTCACCGCGCAGGTCCAGCCGCGGGGTTCACGAAGGAAACGCAGGTCGTGCAGGGCGACTGCTTTGGGGAGAGCGCCGATCTGGGAGATGGTGGCGACATCGGCCATGTCCAGCCGTAGCCACAGCCCGCTTTGATCCTCACCCGCTTCGACGCCGCAGGGGATCCTCGCGGTGGTGTCCATGCGGTAGATCACCTCGTCGAGCGCTGTCACGAGCTGGTCCTCGGGGAAGCCGGGGCCGATGCGTACCGTCTGGACGGCAGCGCTTTCGGCGTGGCCGAGATCGGCGAAGCCTTCGATCATGGCGCGGATCGCTTCGGCGATGCACTCGGCGGTGGTGGGCGCCCACGCCTCGATGCGGGCGTCGGCGGTGTGGGGCAGGGCACGGTGGCCTTTCACCGGGATCAGCCCTTCACCACGCCGAGCGGGACCAGCCGGGCGACCCTGCGGCACAGGCCGGCTCCGACGCCGGCGGCCACCACGGCGTCGACGTCCTTGTAGGCGGTCGGAGCCTCCTCCGCCAAGCCACGCCAGGACGAGCCACGCACGGCGATGCC
Organism: Streptosporangium sp. NPDC005286; assembly: GCF_040607515.1. Classification (NCBI taxonomy): domain Bacteria; kingdom Bacillati; phylum Actinomycetota; class Actinomycetes; order Streptosporangiales; family Streptosporangiaceae; genus Streptosporangium; species Streptosporangium sp. NPDC005286. Next base: position 21,582 of record NZ_JBEXGU010000108.1, read on the forward strand.
CTGCGCCTCCAGCCAATCGCGAAGCTGGCGTCCGTCGGTGGAGCGGGCGGCTTGGTGGCGGCTACGGGTGCGGCCGGCACCGTGGCAGGTGGAGTGGAAGGCATCTGCGCCGGTCACGCCGGTGAGTACGTGGGAGGCGGTGCCCATGGTGCCGGGAATGAGCACCGGTTGGCCGTACGGTGCCAGATCGGCCGGTAGGTCGGGGTGGTACGGCGGGAGTGCCCGGGTGGCGCCCTTGCGGTGTACGCACAACCGCATCCCCTCGTGTACCTCGATCTTGGCGAGGTTGTGCGACACGTCGTAGACCAGGTCCACGGTGGCGCCGGTCACGTGGCGGAACGCTGTGCGGGTGGCCTCGGTGAGCAGTTGCCGGTTGGCCCTGCCGTAGTTGGCCGCGGCGGCCATCGCGCCCAGGTAGGCACGGCCCTCGCGGGACTCGACCGGGGCGCAGGCGAGCTGCCGGTCCGGGACGCTGATGCCGTAACCCGGCATGGCCTTTTCCATGACGCGGACATGATCGGTGCAGATCTGGTGTCCCAGGCCACGTGACCCGCAGTGGATCATCACGCATACCTGGCCGAGCCGGAGGCCGAACGCGGCCGCCACCGCCGGGTCGTAGATCTTCTCGACCGCCTGGACCTCCAGGAAGTGATTTCCGGAGCCGAGGCTGCCGACCTGGGCCAGGCCTCGTTCGACCGCGCGGGGGCTGACCTGTGCCGGGTCGGCGTCGGCGACCGCCCCAAAGTCCTCGCAGCGGTCCAGATCGCGAGGCAGGCCATGGCCGTGCTGTACGGCGTAGCCCGCACCGCCGTACAGCACCCCTTCGAGTTGCCCCTCGGAAAGCCGCCATAGCCCGCCTTGGCCGATCCCGCGGGGTGTGGTCCTGTCCAACTCGTCCATGAGCCGATTCAGCGTGGTGGCGAGTTGGTCGCGCTGGAGAGCGGCGGTGAGCAGCCGTACTCCACAGGAGATGTCGAACCCGACTCCGCCGGGTGAGACCACTCCGCCCGAGGCGATGTCGGTGGCGGCCACGCCGCCTATCGGGAAGCCGTACCCCCAGTGGATGTCGGGCATGGCGTAGGAGGCGCGCACGACGCCAGGCAGCATGGCCACGTTGACGACCTGCCGCAAGGCCTGCTCTTCGGGAAGCAGGTCACCGGAGGCGAACACGATCCCGGGGACCAGCATGTGCTCGCGCTGGTCGATCCGGAACCGGAAGGGCGTCTCCTGGATGAGTCTCGTGGAAGTGTCGTATCGCGTCATGTCTCGACCCGGCGCATCGGGGTGGCCGCCGCGAGTCCGTCGCCGATCCGGGTCACCGGCCGGTGCCTGCGACGAAACCGCGGCCGATCACCTGCCGTGTCATCCCCCGCCCTTGACGAGGCCGGCGGCGAGCAACAGTTCGTGAGCGAGCCGCGCGGCCTGCTCGGGGTGCATCTGCCCGGGCTCCTCCATGGGGCCGGCCTCCATGCTCCGCGCGAGGGCCAGATTGGCCTCGGCCAGCACCTGGATCTGCTTCTCGATCCTGCTGACCCGGGCCTTGAGAAGGTTCAGTTCGACCTCAAGCGAATGCGTTTCCCCGGACGCCGGAACCGTACTGGGTTTGGACTGAGACATCAGATCCACCTCCCAGGAAGTGTTCTCCTTCTCACCCTTGCCGGGGCCGACACTCGCGGCACAGGGACTTACGTCCTTCGTTGGCCGGTCCTTAGGTCCCATCGACGAGGACCGTTCCGGTGCCGCCGGAGCCGGCGTGAGGGACGACGACCACTTGCTGATCATCTTCATAGATGATCCTCCCCGGGGTCGTGGTGCAGACCAGCTCGCAGGCGATTCCATGTGCAGCAAGGATGTCCACGTAGCCGGCAGCACGTTCGATCAGTGCTCGGGCCGATGACTTGAACCATGCGGCGGCCCCCGGATTCAGTTCATGATCGTAGATTGTGGGGTCGACATCGGTGGGGTTGGTGAAGTGCGTGTCGTACCAGTCGTTGTTCTCCCGCCGGAACCGCTCCTGCTCAACGGTTAGCCCGCCCTTGCGGGCCAGAGAGTTGACCAGGCCGAATATCCCAACGAACCGGCCGTCCTGGTCGGGAGCGGCGCTTTGGAATCGTAGGTACAGCGCTTCTGTCACCGGGGGCTCCCAGGCTGCGGCAGTCGACGTAGCGGACCGAAACGGGTTTCACCGGGAGCCGGCGATGTGCCCTCCTGATCGTCTTCTGGCTGCGCTGTCACCGGACGCTCCCCGAAGGTCATTGTGCACATGTTGCGCGACCCCGTGATCGCATTGCCTCCATGGATCTTCCGGCTCGGGCGTCCGCACCACCGCCGGATTGCCGCAACGCCGGCCTCAGCGGGGAGCCTGTGAGAGCGCGAGCTGCCGGAGGAAGACGGCGTTGGACGGTGACGTGCGCAGACCGTCGAGTATCCCGGTGAGCGCCTGCTCGTGGTTCAGGCCCGCGAGCACCTGCCGGAGCTTCCAGATGATCTCTCGCTCGTCGTCGGCGAGGAGCAGTTCCTCCCGGCGTGTGCTGGAGGAGGTCACGTCCACGGCGGGGAACAGGCGCTGCTCGGCGAGAGTCCGGTCAAGCCGCAGCTCCATGTTGCCGGTGCTCTTGAACTCCTCGAAGAGGTAGTCGTCCATCCGCGAGCCCGTCTCGACGAGCGCGGTCGCGAGGATGGAGAGCGAGCCGCCCTCCTCGGTCGCGCGGGCCGCGCCGAACAGCCGTTTCGGCTGGTGGACGGCGTACGCGTCGACCCCACCCGTCAGCGTCTTGCCGCCTTTCGGGGCGATGACGTTGTACGCCCTGCCGAGCCGGGTCAGGGAGTCCATGAGGACGACGACGTCCCGGCCACGCTCGACGAGCCGTTTGGCCCGCTCGATCGCGAGTTCGGCGAGCGCCGTATGGTCGCGTTCGGGCTGATCGAACGTCGAGGCGATCACCTCGCCGCGCACCTGCCGGCGGAAGTCGGTGACCTCCTCGGGGCGCTCACCCACAAGTACCACCATGAGGTGGACAGTGGGATGGTTCGCTGCGATGGCGTCGGCGATCGCCTTGAGCGCCATGGTCTTCCCGGTCTTCGGTGGCGCGGCGATCAGGCCGCGCTGCCCCAGGCCGACCGGGGTGATGAGGTCGATCAGGCGTGTGATCGACGATCCCGTCTCCAGAAGCAGGCGGCGGTGGGGGTGGACGGGCGTCATGTCGGCGAAGTGCGGCCGTGCGCTGCCCGGCTCCGCGCCGTCGATCGACACCACTTCGGCCGGCTTGCCGTACGGCTTGCGCAAGAGTGCCGTGATCAGGTCGCCCGGGCGCAGGCCGAGTGCTTTCACCCGTGCGGCGGGCAGGCAGGCGTCGTCCTCGCCCGGGAGGTAGCCGCTCGCCCTGAGGTAGGCCCTCCCGTCGCGGACGTCGAGCAACCCGGTCACCTCCCGTTCTTCGGCGGGTGGGCGTGTGCTGTTCCGGACTACCGGGGCGGTGGTCGTGGTGCTTCTTTTCGAGGGCTTGTCGGTGGTGATGGTCATGGGTGTGTCCTTAAGGCCGGAAATGGGTGATGGAAAGGGGGATGCGCGCCTATTCGGCCCGATGGCGGGCATGGCGCGATGAAGTTCTGGCAGGCGGCGGGCGGTTCACGCGCACAAAGAGAGGTGCGTGATGACGCCGTCCGGTTGCCGAACGGAAAGTGACGCCCTCAGCAGTGGGCGAAAGCGAAATACCGACGCTCAGCGGCGGCTGGAGAAGGGCTCTGAATCGGAAAAGGGATCAGATCGATCACATCGACGAGCCACTTACACGGTAACACCATCCCCGGGGTCGAACGCAACCCAGGATCCTGGCGTACCACCTGCCGAGGACGAGAGACCCTCAGGCGGATGTGACGCTGGAGCGGCACCACCGCTGCGGTCGAACTGATCGACCACCGGCTGAGAGAGTTCGCCGACCGGTACGCCGCCACCTATGAAGCCGGAACCCGCGCATCACCGATTTGCGCCGGCCTCCGGAGGCCACCGTGTGGCGTCGAGGAGGCGGGTGCCGAGTGTGCGCAGGTGTTCGATGAGTTCGGGTGGTTCGTGCACCTCGAAGGCGACGCCGATCTGCGCGACCCATATTGCGAGTTCGTCGAGGGAGTTCGAGCCGACGTTGAGCACGCACGCATCGTCGCCGTCGGGTTCGGCGGTTGCGACCGTCGGCGGCATCCGCGCGGCGATGACGTCGGCGGGGGCGTGCATCGTGAACCGGCCGCGGTAGCGGTATGGGCTGACCGAGATCCGCTCGGCGACGTAGCGGGCCAGGTCGCCGCCAGGTGGCTGCCGGGGAGTGAAGCGTGGCCCGTTCGGCGAGCACAGACGCATCCGGTCGACGCGGAAGATGCGCCAGTCGGACCGGGTGGTGTCCCAGGCGACCAGGTACCAGCGGCGGCCCGAGCTCACCAGCCGGTGCGGCTCGGCGGTGCGGCGGGCCTCGGTGCCGTCCTGGACGCGGTAATCGAACCGCAGGCTGTCTCGGTCGCGGATGGCCGCGGCGATCGCGGTGAGCACCGTCGGGTCCACGGCATCGGCCGTGTTCGCCAGCGGGAGGGTGGCCGTGCGCAGGGCGCCGACGCGGTGCCGGAGCCGGGGCGGGAGCACCTGCTCGAGTTTGACGAGTGCGCGGACCGAGGTGTCCCCGATCCCGGCCACGCCGGAGACGGCGGCGGTGCCGAGTCCGAGGGCGACCGCGACCGCCTCGTCATCGTCGAGCAGCAGCGGTGGAACACCCGTGCCGGCGCCGAGACGGTATCCGGGCGTTCCCGCGGTGGCGTGCACGACGTACCCCAGCGCGCGCAGCCGGTCCACGTCGCGGCGGATGGTGCGGGCCGAGACGCCGAGGCGCTCCGCGAGCTCCGTGCCCGGCCAGTCCTTCGGCGTCTGCAACAGCGACAGCAGCCGCAGTAGCCGGGCCGATGTCTCCACCATGACGACCATCCTAGGACAGAATCTGACCTAACCGGCTCCTATCGTGGCAGGCATGAACGGCGACACGCAGATACACCGGTTCCGGATCGACATCCCGCAGGAGCGGCTGGAGGACTTGCGCGCCCGGCTGGCGGCGACACGCTGGCCGGACGAACTGCCCGGAGCGGGCTGGTCCTACGGGGTCCCGGTGGGCTACGCGCAGCAACTGGCCGAGTACTGGCGGACCGGTTTCGACTGGCGCGCCGCTGAGACGCGGCTGAACACTTTTCCGCAGTTCACGACGCGGATCGACGGGCAGGACATCCACTTCCTGCACGTCCGCTCGCCCGAGCCGGACGCGTTGCCACTGATCATCACACACGGCTGGCCCGGCTCGATCGCCGAGTTCATGAAGGTGATCGAGCCGCTGAGCGACCCGGTCGCGCACGGCGGCGAGCCGGCCGATGCCTTCCATGTCGTCGCACCGTCGATTCCCGGATTCGGCTTCAGCGGGCCGACCACCGAGCCCGGCTGGGACCTGAACCGCGTTGCGCGAGCGTGGGCGCAGCTGATGAGCCGCCTCGGCTACCGGCGCTACGGCGCCCACGGCGGCGACAGCGGCGCGGTCATCTCACCGATGCTGGGCCGCGTCGACTCCGTGCACGTCGCGGGCGTGCACGTCAACGGCGCCCTCGGGTTCCCGACCGGCGACCCGGCCGAGTTCGAGGGACTCACCCCGGCCGAACTCGCCCGGCTCGGCCAATACCAGGACTCCGACCGCAGCGGCTATGCGATCATCCAGGCGACCCGGCCGCAGACCCTGGCGTTCGGCCTGCACGACTCACCCGCGGCCCAACTCGCGTGGATCGCCGAGAAGTTCAAGGAGTGGACCGACCCGGCGCACGAGCTCCCCGAAGACGCCGTGGACGTCGACCAGATGCTCACCGACATCAGCATCTACTGGTTCACCGGGACCGCCGCCTCATCAGCCCGCCTCTACAAGGAGACACAAGAATCATGGGGCGCCGCGTCCGGATACTCGGCACTGCCCCACGGCGTCGCCGTGTTCCCCGGCGACGCCGGCATCCGGAGCATCGCCGAACGCGACCACAACGTCGTGCACTGGTCGGAATACGACCGGGGCGGCCACTTCGCCGCCATGGAAACCCCCGACCTGCTCATCCAGGACATCCGGACCTTCTTCCGCACCCTGCGATGACACGCGAAAACGTTCGCCGTTCGACCTGATCACGTCCGGGTCGGCCCACACCGAGCCGACCCGGACGTGATGAAATACAGGTCAGAGGGCCTCGTCAACGCCTCCAGCCGCGACACGCCAACAGCCTTCAGACCGCTAACCGGCCCGAAACCGTCCCCGCCACCGGGTGATCCCACCACGAAGCCGGAACCTGCGCCGTAGTCGAGCGCTCCGAGCCCGTGATCGGCTCCGGAGAAACCCGGTGCACCTTTCCGGTCACCGCAGCAGCAGGTTGGCTGAGTACGGCGGGCGGCTCTGGGGCCCGCCGCCGTTCGGGATCGGCCTCCAGACCGCATGCCCGTGCGACGGGCCCCGCGGCGCCCGTCGCCGCCTTGACCCCCATGACCTCCGCCGCACCGGCGATGTGGTTCACCCATGAGGGCTTGATCTCCTGGCGCCGTCACCTGACATCATCGCCAGATGTTCAACTTTGGGGTCGCCGGCTACAGGCCGATGTGGCTGAGGGGGTGTTCGGCTGTCACTGCCGCTCATGGCCGGAGACTGGCCATGCTGGAAGGCCGGAGGCTGACCCGTGCTCTGTTGGTCTGGGATCTTGACGAGGATGCCTGGTTCTCCGGTGGGTTGGTTCTGTTGGACTTCGAGGGTGAGCAAGTCGAGATCGTTCACCAGAGGTTCGATGAAATCTCGATCACGTGGAACACCGTTGATCCGGCTCAGCCCCTGGACTGGGCCGGAGAGGGATTCCGGCTGGTGTGGCGAGAGGGCGTGCCGGGCGGCGAGCTGGCCGCGTTGGAGGGGCAGCGGTTGCAAGCCGTAGAGCTTCTCGAATGGGCAGGTGAGGACATGGCGCAGGGGACGGTGGCTGTCGGCTTCGTCTTCCCGGAGGGCCGGGTGGCGATCTACAACGCCCTCGACGAGAACGGCATGGAGTTCGGGCCTCCAGATTGCCGATACGTACGCCACAAGCTCGGCGTGTAGCCATCGGTCGTATGGGACAGTCGGGGGCACTGTTACCTACACGGTTTCGAAGCGGGAGCTATGGCGGCGGAGTTTCAGCTCGGCGATTACATCCTGGTACAGGACGGCAGGACCCTTGAAATCTTTCACCGGGGCCTGTCCGAGAGCAGCCGCTACCACGTGGCGTTTCTTGGGGTGGATGTCCAGCCGCACGGCGACGGGTTCAAGATTCGGCTCGGCGCCAGGCGGGACGACGACCAGGTCGTGGGCGGGGTGAGACTGAAGATGGACCAGGAGGAGTTCGCACGGTTTCGTGATTTCATCGCCTTGGCTATCGCGGCACGTGACCGGATGAGCACCTGAACGAGTCCACCTCGTCCTGAACCACAGGGGCTTCGATTCACTCCGAGTTCGGAAGGGCTGCCCCGCTCATGGTGCCGGAGGTGATTCCGCCCTGCCAGGGCCTTGAAGAAGGAGAGCGGGTGACGGGAATCGAACCCGCGCTGTCAGCTTGGGAATCGGCTGCTGGTGTTGGTGGGCTTAGCTGGGAAAACAGATGTTCAGGTAGGCGGGATGCGGTTCCCCGTGAGTGACCAGGATTCCTCGCCTGTTCTGGTACGGATCTGGCACGTGATCAACGTTGCGTGGGAAGCCGGACGACCATCCTCAGGGCAGAGCGTGCTCATGGGCCTCCCGCTGCGGACCTTTCTCGGCAGGAAGGGCAGGAGTGTTTCCAGGACGTGATACTTGCCGTCGCTATAACGTCCGTGTTATGAACTGGGGAGAGGTGGAACTGGAGCCAGAGGTCGATGAGTGGTTCGACACGCTTGATCAGGAGGGACAGGAGACGGCGGCGTTCTACGTCGACCTGCTGGCCGAGCGTGGTGTCCTGCTGGATGAGCCCTACACTCGTCAGCTCCGCGGCAAGTTGCGTGAGCTGCGTTTCCACCTCGACCGGGAGGCGGTACGGATCACCTACTGGATCGCACCGGGTCGGCGGATCATCATGCTGACGGTGTTCCGCAAGCAGCGGATGCGCGAGTCCGCTGAGATCGAGCGGGCGTGGCGGGCCATGCAGCGGTGTATCGCCGAGGCTCACACGGCAGACGAGGAGTGAGCGGTATGGGTGAGCGCAAGAGCTGGGGTGCCAAGCGGGCTGAGATCATGAGCCGTCCGGGGGCTGGAACGGCGTATGAGGCCGCCAGGATCCGGTTTGAGCTAGGGGAGGCGGTACGGCTGCGCCGTGAGCAGCTCGGTCTGACCCAGAGCGAGTTGGCTGAGCGGACAGGCTTGAAGCAGCCGGCGGTGGCACGGTTCGAGGCGGGCGGGACGATGCCGACCATCCCGATGCTGGAACGGCTCGCGGAGGCTCTGGAGATGCGGCTGAGCGTTCAGTTCCAACCCCTGTGCGAGGCGAGCTGATCTTCCGAGATGTTTCCGGAGCCGTAGATCACCGAAGTGGGAGCAGCCAAGCCGAACGACACTGAAAACAGGGCCCAGATCGGGAATCCAGCCCTGAGCTGGGCCTTCGCTCTTGGAGCGGGTGACGGGAATCGAACCCGCGCTGTCAGCTTGGGAAATCTCTGACGCGTTTGGCCTCTGAGCTGGCGAAGTGCTGACCTGCGGGGGAGCGCTTCGGCTACCCGTGAGTCCCCCTTGATCCCCCTCCTGACGGGCACGCCACCAGGAAACTGATCTCTTATCAAGGATGACGGTCAACGACGGCCATCATGTCTGGGTCATCCGGCTTCTTCAGAGCATCATCGATCCACTCGTCCCCGGAGCGGATCTGGTGAAAGCGAAACACCACGCAGGTGTCGTTCGCGCCGATGACACACCGGACGGGGACCGGCTCCGGTAGCGCTCGGACGAGACTGAACACGTTGTCGGCCACAACCAGACCGAACCTCAGCAGCACGACCTGATCTTCGTGGCTGATCTGAGGCTGCCCGTCGTGGTTCTCCACATGTACCGGCGCGTAGTCCTCCAGATGGAAGGCGTTGACGAACCACTCGTAGCCGGACAGGTCCTTCCAGCCCATCTTGGCGATCGCCGCCGAAGCGGAAGCGGGCACGCCGACCCATTGACCGACGTGCTCAGTGAATATCCAGGCGCCGTCGTTGTGCGTGAGACCCTCGGCGAACTTGTCACGAAGCTCCTGGCCGAGGTCGGGAACGGTGGGTGGTGGATCGACAGTCGTCAGCGGTCGAAGCGCGGACGCTGCTGCTTCGTTCATCCGGATGGTGAGCACCGCGGCACGGTACCGGCCTCAATGTCAGGCCACCAGTCGCGAGTGGCACAGCCTGAGAACCTCGTGCGGACGCACACACCCTGCCTCGCCGGATCTTCCCGTCTGCCTCGTCCCACCCCGGAGGGGCAACAGCTCGGTGGCGCCACTGCCATTCTCACTGTGTACGCCGGCCGGTAGACGTTCCTCGGCCATGGGATGCCAACGGTCACAGACGGCCTTGATCCGGAGGAGTCGAGATGTTGGGCTTGCCTGGGACGCGGCAGGCGGGAAGATCCGGCTTCCACCTCAACCACTTACGGCCTTCGTGGTGCAACGTCGATCATCCCGGAGCCGAGTACCCCCGCCGGAGGCATTCGGTTGAAGCCGGGCGAGATTTCAGACCTGAGAGAGCGAGCGGGCCGGCGCAATGCGAAGCACTCCGAAGGAGCCGCGTGGCGGTTGGGCCTGCCAGTCGAAGCGTGGGTTATCTGGGGTTGTCAAGCGAACTAGCTGGTCAGAGGCTTGAAGATCGTTAAGCCACGTCGGACAAGTAGGCTGGCTGCGGTCGCCCGCGACGGTGAAGGAGCCGCTAATGACCACCGACCCGACGATGACCCGGATCGGCCAGGGGGTGGAGTTGCATCACCACCAAGGTCAGCGTGAAGCCGCTCGCGACTTGTTCGCGCAGATCTGGGACGACATCGGCGGCGAGCAAGGCGACCCGCTGCATGTTTGCGTCCTTGCCCACTCGATGGCCGACGTGCAGGACGACGTGCACCAGGAACTGATGTGGGATCTGCGAGCGCTTGCCGCCGTCGGCCTGATCACTGATGAGCGGGTGGCGCAAGCTGGGGTGCCGCTTTCGGTGGCCGGCTTGTATCCGTCGTTGCACCTGAACTTGAGCGAGTGCTATCGCAAGCTGGGCGATCTCGGCCGCGCCCGTGAGCACCTCCAGCAGGCGCGAGCCGAGATCGGCGCACTTGGCGACGACGAGTATGGGCAGCTCATCAAGGGTGGCCTGGAGCGGCTGGCCGAACAGCTGGATGACGCCATCTGACTGCGCCCCGGCGAATTCTCTGCACTAGTTGTTGGTCTTCTTCGTGGATGCTTTGAGCCGGGGTGCCCTCAGGTCAGGAGGCCCAGGGTTTCGGGCGTTTCCCGGACTGTCAGCTGCCGCACTGACATGCCTGAAGCCCTCTGAATACTGGTGAGGCAAGTACGCCCTCACCTCACTTGCCTCACATGACTTCTCTGAACTAGCGATAGCCCGGGCGAACGGGCGGGAGGGAAGATCGTGATTCTCTCGGCTCGTCTCAGCGCCGGGAACTACTGTCGCGAGCATGGTCGAACACGATGCCCTCAGTGCCACCCGCGAGGCTTACGACGCTGCTGCCTCCACCTATGCGCAGCTGTTCCGCGGCGAGCTGGGTGACAGGCCCCTGGACCGTGCGATCTTGGGTGCCTTCGCCGAGGTCGTAAGTGCGAGTGGGGACGGTCAGGTCGCGGACCTGGGGTGTGGGCCTGGCCATATCACCGCTTATCTGGACGGGCTGGGGCTGGCGGTGGTCGGTGTCGATGCCTCTCCTGCGATGATCGAGTTGGCTCGGCAGGCCTATCCGGGCCTGCGGTTCGACGTGGGCTCGATGGCCGCGTTGAACATCGCTGACGG